>CAJGCS010000007.1 GCA_904501965.1 uncultured Bacilli bacterium
GGAAAATATGTAGTTACTAAATGGTTAGATTATGAATATCAAAAATATTCAGAAAGAAAGATTTTCTCTGACAAAGATTTAGCAGCAGATTATGCTTGGAAATTATTTGGTGGAGATGAAGAATTTAAAAAGGTTTTGGATAAAAAATAAATAAAACAAACATCTCTTTTAACATTAAGGATGAGATTGTAAAAATACAGGTTCATCTTATAAAGGAGTTTCGATATTTAGAACTAATATCAAAAACTTTTACAAGCAAAACTAGGTAGGTTTACTCTTTGGGTAGACTTACCTTTTATAATTATTAAATATCTATTAATTAAGATAGTAATTAGCATAGCTATGTTTTAAATATTGATACTATGAGTAAATATAAGAAAAAACAATTTATTAAAAATGATACAAATGTATTTATTAATATATTTTTAAAGTATGTTTTATTTATAGTATATTAGGTTTTTTGATTTGAATAAAAGTAATAAAAGTGATATAATAATTAACGAATTAACAAAGGAGATTTTTATATGAATAATAAAAAAGTTGTTTTAGTAGTAATGGATGGAGTTGGTTTTAGCAAAACTGGTATTGGCGATGCAGTAACAGAAGCAAACACTCCTAATTTAGATTGGCTTTTAGCTAATTGCCCAAATACAAGATTAAAAGCACATGGAGCTGCAGTTGGCTTACCAAGTGATGATGATATGGGAAATAGTGAAGTAGGTCATAACGCTCTTGGTTGTGGACAAATTTACTCACAAGGTGCAAAACTTGTAAATGAATCTATTTCATCAAAGAAAGTATTTGAATCAGATGCATGGAAAAAACTTGTTGCAAACTGTTTAGAACATAATTCTACAATGCACTTTATTGGCTTACTTTCAGATGGTAATGTTCACTCTAACATTTCTCATTTATTTGCACTTATCGATGGTGCTAAAGCATCAGGAGTTAAAACTGTAAGAATTCATGCTTTACTTGACGGACGTGATGTTCCTGCAAGAAGTGCTGAAGTATATATTAATGCTTTAGAAGAATACTTAGAAAAAGTAAACGATGCATCATTTAATGCATGTATTGCAAGTGGTGGTGGCCGTATGAAGATTACTATGGACCGTTATCAAGCAGATTGGCCAATGGTTCAAAGAGGTTGGGATGCTCACGTAAGAGGTAAAGCAAGAGCTTTTGCAAGTGCAATTGAAGCTGTTAACACATACAGAGCAGAACTTGATTTAGACGACCAAAACTTACCTGCATTCGTTATCGAAAAAGATGGTGAACCTGTTGGTAAAATTAAAGATTTAGATAGTGTTGTATTATTTAACTTTAGAGGCGATAGAGCACTTGAAATTTCAATGGCATTTGATGATGTTGAATTTGATAAGTTTGACCGTAATCCGCTTCCAAAAGTAGTGTATGCAGGTATGCTTGAATATGATGGTGACTTACATTTACCTAAAAATTTCTTAGTTACTCCACCAGTAATCACAAATACAATGTCAGAATTATTTGTTAAACATGGTATGAAACAATATGCTATTTCTGAAACTCAAAAATATGGACACGTTACATATTTTTGGAATGGTAATAAATCAGGAAAATTTTCTGAAGAACTTGAAACTTATGTAGAAATTCCTTCTGATAAAGTTTTATTCAACGAAAGACCAAAAATGAAATCAAAAGAAATTACTGATCTTTTAATCGAAGAAATGGAAAAAGGCAACTATCAATTCTTAAGATGTAATTATCCTAATGGTGATATGGTTGGTCATACTGGAGATTTCGAAGCTGTTAAGATTTCAGTTGAAGCTGTTGACGAATCTTTAGAACGTTTAATGGAAGCTGCAGATAAATATGGTTATGCTTTAGTAATTACTGCTGACCATGGTAATGCTGATGAAATGCTTGAAAAGAACAAAAAAGGTGAACTTCAAGTAAGAACAGCTCACTCACTTAACCCAGTTCCATTTATCATTTATGATAAAACAACTAAATACGAAATCACAGATAACACTGAAGGCTTAGGTCTTGCAAACGTAGCCGCAACTGTTGCAAAAATGTTTGATATCGAAGCTCCAAAATGCTGGGAAAGAAGTATTATTAAATAATTAAAAAAGAAAGAGGTGTACTCTATGAAACTATTATTTATATGTATCTATTTAATAGTTTTAATTGGTATACCTCTTTTTGAACACTTTATAAAAAGAAAAATAAAAAATAATAAATATAAAACACTTCCATATTGCATATTAAAAGGGAATGTAAAAATCCATTATTCAACTAACACTGGAATGATGTTAGGATTTTTAAAAAATAAAAAAAACTTTATTAAGATAATTACAATAATCTTAGTATTAATATTATTTGGGTTTTCAATATATATCTTACTTTTTGAAGAATACTTATATATATTAAAAGTGGGCCTTGCTTTATTATCTGGAGGTGCATTAAGCAATGCAATCGAAAGATTATTTAAAGGCTTTGTTATAGACTATTTTAGTTTCCCAAAATTTTTTATAAAAAAAGTAAGAAGAGTAATATTTAATTTTGCGGATATAGCAATCTTTCTAGGTTGTTTAATTTGTTTAATTGGTGTATTTCTATGAAAAAAAGAAGTTTAGATATATATAAAGTAGTATCGGTTGCTTTGTTTGTCGCATTATTATCAGTTACTTCATTTATTGTAATCCCCATACCTTTTTCATTTGTTCCTATTACTTTACAAACAATTGTAATAAACATTATTGCTATACGTTTTAAAACAAAAGAAGCGATGATAATAATATTTTTATATATGCTACTAGGCATTCTAGGTGTTCCTGTTTTTGGTGGAAGCGCTGGAATTGGAAAATTATTAAGCCCTGCCGGTGGTTATTATATTGGTTTCATTCTATCAGTGTTTGTTATGAGTATGTTTAAAAAAAATAACCTGTGCTTTAAAAATATACTAATGATTTTATTGTTTGTTGGTATGCCAATCCAACATGGATGTGCTGTAGGATTAATGCTTTTTTATAATAATTTTGACATAGTAAATGCATTTTTGACAATATCTGTGCCATTCATACTAGGTGACATTATAAAATGTATAATAAGTAGTTTTATATTAACAAAACTAACGAATATAATAAAACAGAACTAGCAATAGTTCTGTTTTATTGACTTTGTCAACAAAATACTTGACAATGGAATTAAATAGATGTATACTTTCATTGACTTTGTCAAAGAAATATTTTGAGGTGAGATTATGGAAATTGATTTTAAGTCATTTTATATGTTTGTTCGAAAACAATGGAAAAATCTAAACACAAAGATTAAAGAAAAGCTTGATGAAGTAGGCCTTACATCACAACATGTTTCTTATTTAATTGCACTTGCAACAAATAAAAATATCAAGATTAAAGAATTAAATAATCTTGTAGGAAACGATCCTGCTTTAACAACGCGTGTTCTTACAACTCTTTTTTCAAAGGATTTTGTCGCAAAAACTGAAGAAAGCACAAGAAAATGTAAGCTTTTCCTTACTAAAAAAGGAGAAGAGTTAATGAAAGCACTTGAAAAAATTTTTGAATCTTTAAATATTAAATTAACAAAAGAACAAATGATATTGATATCAGAAAATATAGAATAGAAAGAGGGCAATTTAAATGAGAGATTATGTTATTTTTACAGATAGTTGTAGTGATTTAGGTAAAGATATGCGTGAAAGAATGGGTATTGAATACCTACAAATGCGTGTTATTCATAATGGTGAAGATATTCCAGCTACTTTAGACTGGGATGAATATAGTGTAGAAGAATTATATGGTTGGTTAAAAGCTGGGCATGAATTAAAAACTAACCTTATTCCAATGACAGAATTTATTAATAAATGGCGTCCAGTACTTGAAAGCGGGAAAGATATTTTATATATTGCTTGTTCTTCATCTTTAAGTGGGTCTATTAGTGTATCACTTCTTGCACGTGAACAATTACTTGAAGAATTCCCTGATGCTAAAATTATTTGCGTAGATAGTCTTGCAGGTAGTATGACTGAAGGTCTTGTTGCATATATGACAGCTTTACAACAACAAGCAGGTAAAACAATCGAAGAAGCTGCAGAATGGATTAATGCAAACAAGCTTAAATGTAACCAATTTGCAACAGTAGAAACTTTAAACTATCTTGCTAAATCAGGTAGAATTAAAACATCTAAAGCATTCTTTGGTAACTTATTTAAAGTTAAGCCTATCTTTATTTCTGATGCTCATGGTAATAATTATACTATAGGTAAAGCAAAAGGAAGAAAAGCTTCAATGGAAGTTTTAGTTCAAAGTATTAAAGATACAATTGAAAATCCTAGTGAATCAATTGTTTTCATCGGACATGCAAATGATACAGAAGCTGCAGAATATTTAAAGAAACGTATTGAAGAAGAAGTTAATCCTAAAGAAATATATATTAACTATATTGGTCCAATTGTTGGTATTACATGTGGACCTGGTACTATTGCAACATTCTGTTTTGGTAAAGAAGTAACTGTATTTAGTGAAGAATAAAAAAAAGTAAGGTATTTCTTTTTAATGAAATACCTTTTATTAAGTTAATTTTAATTACTAGTGTTAATATAAAATAAAATAATATATAATAAAATATAAAATGGGGGGAAGATAAGTGTTAGAACTAAAAAATATAACAAAAGATTATAAAGTTGCAGATCAAACAACAACAGTTCTAAAAGGGATTTCACTTGCTTTTAGAAATCATGAATTTGTATCAATATTAGGTCAATCAGGTTGTGGTAAAACAACAATGTTAAATATTATTGGTGGTCTTGATAAATTTACTACAGGGGATTTAATTATCAATGGTAAATCAACAAAGAAATATAAAGATCGTGATTGGGATACATATAGAAACCATTCTATTGGATTTGTATTTCAAAGTTATAACTTGATTCCACATCAATCAGTACTTAGTAATGTTGAACTTGCACTTTCAATTCGTGGTCTTCCTAAAAAAGAAAGACGTAAAAAAGCCCTTGAAGCACTTGAAAAAGTTGGTTTAAAAGATCATGTTAGAAAGCGCCCTAATCAATTATCTGGCGGACAATGTCAAAGGGTATCTATTGCAAGAGCTTTAGTAGGTGATCCTGATATAGTTTTAGCCGATGAACCTACGGGTGCACTAGATACAGAGACTTCTGTACAAATCATGGAAATTTTAAAAGAAATTTCCAAAGAGCGCCTTGTTATTATGGTTACTCATAACCCTGAGCTTGCAGACAAATATTCTACAAGAATTGTTCGTATGCTAGATGGTATTATTACATCTGACTCTATGCCAGTTGACGGGGATGAGTTTGAAGTTTTAGCTTTAGAAGATAAAGAAAAGATTAATGCAAAATCTAATATAGATGTTCAAACAAATCAAAAGTTTAGTGGAAAAATTACTAGAGTATCTTCTGGTGATACTCCATATGTTTCTGGAAAAAACTACAGAAAAGAAAAAAATAAAGCAAACAAAGAATATAAAAATAAGAAATCCGCAATGAGTGTTTTTACTAGTATTGCACTTTCTGCTAGTAACCTTCTTACTAAAAAAAGTAGAACTTTCATTACAGCTCTTGCTTGTTCAATTGGTATTATAGGTATTGCAGTAGTATTATCAGTATCTACTGGTATGCATGAATATGTTGATATTTTGGAAAGAGAATCAGCATCTGCTAACTATATTATGATTAATAATACTAAATTTCAAATTCCTACTACAGAGGATTTTGAAGGTATTAAAGTAGAGTTAGAAGAATACCCTAGTGGTCTTGATCATGTATTCCCATATAAAGAAATGACTATGGCTGATGTTATCAAGCCTACTAAACAAGAACTTAGTGAAGATTACATTGCGTATATTGAGAAAAATACAAACGGTAATACTCCTGAAACTAGTTTAGTAATCGGTATTGAATATACTAGATCAACTAGCCTGAATATAATTTCTACAAATGGTAAAAATTATGTTAAAGCCTCTACTCAAGGATGGACAGAAATACTTGATAATCCTGAATATATATCTACACAATATACACTTCTTGCATCATTAAATGGAAAGACTATACCAACAGAATTTAATGAAATTGTTTTAGTAGTAGATAAATATAATAGAGTTTCAACAAACGTATTAGATGCACTTGGTATAAATTATACAGAAGAGTTAACGCAAATAAAGTACGAAGATTTATTAGGAAAAGAAATTAGACTAATATTAAATAACGATTTCTATACTAAAACAACAAACCCAGTAACTAATAAAGATAAATATACTGCTATTGGTGATGAGGCTGAATTTGCGATAGCTTATGAAAAAGGAATACCTCTTAAAGTTGTATCAATTATTCGTGAAAACCAAGATGCTTCAAACACTTGGATTTCTACAGGTATTGGATATACAACAGCTTTAACAGATTATGTAATTGAACAAAATATAGCTTCAGATGTTGTTAAATATCAATTATTAGAAGAAAATAAAAACTATGACGTATTAAAAGGTTCACCATTTATTTCAATGGGGATGTTTGGTACATCGCTTGAAGATAATCTAAAATCACTTGGTGCTATATCAACTCCTGAATCTATTATGTTCTATCCAAAAGACTTTGAAGCAAAAGATAAGATTGTAGAAGTATTAGATTATTGGAACAATACTGAAATCTATAAATTATATGGAAATGAAAAAAATGAAAAAGATGAATATTTAGCAGATGCTAAAAAAGTTGAATATATTGACGTATCCGAATTACTTGCATCAATGTTAGGTGATTTAATTGATATTATTACATATGCACTTATTGCTTTCTCTGCAATTTCTTTAGTAGTATCAAGTATTATGATTGCAATTATTACATATGCATCAGTTATTGAAAGAATTAAAGAAATTGGTACACTAAGAAGCCTTGGTGCTAGAAAACGCGATATATCTACAGTGTTTATTGCAGAAGCTGGTATTATTGGTGTAGTATCAAGTATTATTGCACTTGCAGCTACAGTAGTTATTAACATTATCATTAATATTGTTCTTAGTCACTTAGTCGGAGTAGATACAATTGCACAATTAAGTCTTTCTATTGCCTTCTGGATGATTATTCTTTGTGTTGGCATTAACCTTGTAGCAAGTTTAATTCCTGCCCGTATGGCTGCTAAGAAAGACCCAGTTGTTGCTTTAAGAACAGAATAAAAACAAAATACAAAACAAAAATCAAAATGTATGTTATAATAAACATAGATTTTGATTTTCTTTTTTAGGAGGAATATATGTTAAAAACAAGAAAACTTGATAAACTTGGAATTGAAGTAAAACTACTTGGTTTTGGTTGTATGCGTTTTCCAACAAAAGACGGCGAGATTGATGAAATGCTTGCTGAAGAAATGCTAGATGCTGCATATAAAGCCGGAGTAAACTATTTTGATACTGCATATGTATATCATGATGGAAAAAGTGAAAGCTTCGTAGGAAAAGTATTAAATAAATATCCACGTGATTCTTATTATATTGCAACTAAACTTCCAGTATGGAGCTTACAAACAAAAGAAGATGTAAGAAGAGTAATTGATGAACAGTTTGCGCGTCTTGATAAAGATGTTATAGACTTTTACTTATTACATAGTATGCAAAAGAAAACTTGGGATAAAGCATTAGAATTTGAAGCACTAAAAGTAATTGAAGAATACAGAAGTGCTGGTAAAATCAAATATGTTGGTTTTTCTTTCCATGATTCATATGAAGTATTTGAAGAAATTATTAACTATTACGATTGGGATTTTTGCCAAATTCAATATAACTACGTTGATACAGAAATTCAAGCAGGTATTAAAGGATATAACCTAACAAAAGAAAAAGGTATACCACTTGTTATTATGGAACCAATCAAAGGCGGAAGCCTTGCAACACTTCCAAGCGATGTTGTAGCCCCATTTAAAAAAGCACATCCTGAATGGAGTGATGCATCATGGGCACTTAGATTTGTTGCATCACATGAAAATGTAAAAGTAATATTAAGTGGAATGAGTACACTTGACCAAGTAAAAGATAATATCAAAACTTTTGAAGATTTAAATACTTTATCAGATGATGATATGGAAGTTATCAAAGCTGTTGCAAAAACAATCAAAGAAAGAACAAGAAATGGCTGTACAGGTTGTAAATATTGTATGCCTTGTCCTGCAGGAGTTGATATCCCTAATAACTTTGCCGCTTGGAATACATATTATAAATATGGATCAGAACGTGCAGCTAGTTGGTCAGCTCGTGCTGTAAAAGCAAGTGAAGGCTTTGCCGAAAAGTGCGTAAAATGTGGTTTATGTGAATCAGTTTGCCCACAACACTTAAATATAAGAGAAGACTTAGAAAAGATAACTATTGAAATGAAAAAATTCTATGAATAAAAAAAAGTCAACCTAATACTAGGTTGACTTTTTTATAAAACTATTGATAAACCAATAAGTGCAGCTATAAGCGTTGGAATTGCAAGCATAATTCCGTATTTAGTAAATGTCAAAAAAGAAAATTTAACATTGTTTTGTTTTAAAATTGATAGCCACATTATACCTGCTAGTGCACCAATTGGAGTTACAAATGCACCAATATTTGTTCCAATAATCGACGCATAAACTTCAGAAGTAATTGATGAGTCCACAACTTCACTAAATAAAACACTAATTGGAATATTATTAATTAAATTACACATAAGCGTTGACACAATGCCGTAAACAAAAATATGACTTCCATGTGATAAAATATTTGACATTGCTAAAGTAACATTGTGATGTTTTAAAGATAAAACAATAATAAACATTGATAGTATAAATGGAAGTAATGTCCAAGGAAGACGTTTAAAACCATTTAATAAGAATGTAAAATCTTTCTTTATTAATGAATATACAAAAACACTTAAAAGTAGTATAATAGAAAAGCTTAAAGAAATTAAGTACATTTCTATATTTATTGGTAAGTATGAACTAATTGATAAAAGTAGCGTACACATTGATAAACAAATTAAGTTAATAATAAGTAAAGGCTTATTTTTAATCTTAACATCGTCTAGTTTTATTTCAAGAGGCTTTTTTAAAGACTTTCTAAAAATTAATAAAAGAAGCCCAAGTGAAACTATACCAGCTAATACTGTTGGTAAAAACATCTTAGATATATATTCAAAGAAGTCAATGTTACAACTTGATGCAAGATATATATTTGTAGGATTTCCTATTATTAACATCATTGACCATGTATTTGCAGCTATAAACTCAGAGACTAAATATGGAATTGGACTTATATTTGCTCTTTTTGAAAAGAAAATAATAAATGGAGTAAATGTTAAGATAATAATATCATTGGATGTAAAAACAGTTAAAACTGATGTTAATGCATAAAGAATTAAAAATAATGCAAACTGGCTTTGTTTTACTTTTCTTAATGCATAGTTTGCTAGAACTTCAAAAAATCCAAGTTCATCTAAAATAACTGATAAAAATGTCATTGAAAAAAATAGTACTAGTATCTTTATTGGATTAATTCCTGTGGAACTAGTTAGTCCACTAAAGGCAACATCAAAAGGTAATAGTTTAAATAGAAGAATAATTACTGCACTAAGAAGTGGAACTATCCAAAATGTTTCAAAAGAGAATCTCTTTATTTTAATCTTTGGAAATTTAATTATACATATAAGCATTAGTACAATGGTTATAATACTAATTGCAATAACAGCTTGCATATTGTCACCACCTTTAAACCAGTAGATATTATAGCACCACTATTTACTATAAAAACTCTAATTGTTTTTGAAAATGTTTACAAAAATATTAATATACATTTACTTCGACAAAACCTTGTATTTTATTTTTGACTTTGACAACAAATTATGATATAATAGGTTGTTTTCAAAATAAAGGAGGGGTATTTTTTTGGAAAATAAAAGATTGGTAATGTGTACTTCAACAGGTTGTATAGATTTTGCACCTGAAAGATATAAGAAGTATAACATTCAAAGAATTAGAGTAAGAATTATTTTTAATGGTGAAGAAATAGAAGAAGGTCCAGAATTTGATCCCGTAAAGTTTTATAACGATTTAGAAACTATCAAAGATCCTAAAAATAATTTACCACATACTGATATGCCAAAACCTGAAGTTGTATTAAATCAATTTCAAAAAGCATATGAAGAAGGATATAATGAACTTATTATTATCGCAATTAGTAGCGGATTAGGCGGTACATATAATGAACTTTGTCTTCTTGCTAAAGAATTTGAAGATAAAATGAAAATAACTGTAATTGATTCAAAAATTACTTGCTTTGGAGAAGGTTTACTTGCAATTAAAGCAGCTCAAATGGTTGAAGAAGGCCGCCCTACTGAAGAGATTGTTAAAGAGATCGAATGGATTAAGGCTCGCCAAGAATTTATTGGTATTGATGCGCGTCTTGATTATTTAATATATAATGGACGTTTAAAAGGTGCAAAAGCACTTATGGGACGTTTACTTAAAATTTGTCCTGTAATTCATTTTGACAGAGAAGGTATGATTTCACCTTACATGTCAGTTAGAACACAAAAACGCGCATTACATAAAACATGTGAACTTTTAAAACAAGAAATTTTAAAAGATCGTGATCCTAAAGACTATTTATTATGGCATACATATACAGGGCCATCTGTAGTTGAAGAATTAAAAGAAATAGAAAAAGAATATGGAATTGTTTGTAACCATGAAGATGTTATTATGTCTCCAGTAAGTGGTTGTCATAACGGTCCATGGCTTGCGGGGTATTGTTATTTCCCAATTAGAAGGGAAGATGAACCCCTAGAATAAATTAAATAATTTAATTAATTGATAGAGGTATATATGAATAAGTTTAAAGAATTAGCAAATTTAATTTTCCCAGATATCACTGAAACTATTGACGATTTAGAAAAAAGATATCCAGAAAGAAATTTAGAAGAAGGTGCAATGGTAACAAGATTTGCGCCAAGTCCTACTGGATTTTTACATACAGGAAGTCTTTTTGCAGCTACAATTAGCCATAAACTTGCAAATCAAAGTGGTGGTGTATTCTATATTAGATTAGAAGACACTGACCAAAAAAGAGAAATCGCAGGTAGTGGTAAATCGCTTGTAGATCAACTTATTAAGTTTGGTGTAACACCATCAGAAGGATATTTTGGCGATGATGAACAAAGAGGTGCATATGCTCCGTATGTTCAAAGTGAAAGAGCAAATATCTACAAAGTTATTATTAAACATATGATTGAAAATGATATGGTATATCCTTGTTTTTGTTCTGCAGAAAGTCTTACAAAAATGCGTGAAGAACAAAGTGCAAGAAAAGAAAACTTTGGATACTATGGTAAATATGCAAAATGTAGTACTCTTACACCTGAAGAAGGAATGGAAAGAATTAAAAATGGCGAGCCATATGTTTTAAGATTCCGTTCAAAAGGCCACTACGAAAATAAAATTGTTGTTACAGATGCTATCCGCGGAGTAATTGAAATTGCTCAAAATGACCAACATATAGTTGTATTAAAAAGCGATGGTTTACCAACATATCACTTTGCACACTTAGTAGATGATCATTTTATGAGAACAACACATGTAACACGTGGTGAAGAATGGTTACCAAGTTTACCTGTTCACATTGAGTTATTCGAAGCTATGAACTGGAAAAAACCTACTTATGCACACTTACCTGTAATCATGAAATTAGATAATGGTAATAGAAGAAAGTTATCAAAAAGAAAAGATATGGAAGCAGCTGTTTCTTATTTCTTAGAACTTGGTTATCCAAAAGATGGCTTTATGGAATATCTATATACAATCGCTAATTCTAATTTTGAAGCTTGGCGTGATGAAAACCCTAAAGCATCTCGTGATGAATTCAAAATGTCTTTTGATAAAATGTCTTTAGACGGCGCTTTATTTGACCTTGCAAAGATTCAAAACTTATGTAAAGAAAAACTAGGTCATATGAGTACTAAAGAAATTACTGAAGCATCAAGCACTTGGGCAAAAGAATATGACGAAGAATTATATGCTTTAATTAACAGAGATCCTAAATATTACTCTGAGATTTTAAGTATTGAAAGAGAAAAAGAAAATCCAAGAAAAGACTATGAAAAGTTCTCTGATATTAAACCACTTATTTTATTCTTCTTTGACGATCATTATAAACAAATGGTGGATAGTGCTTTAGTTTATCCAGAACACTTAAACAAAGAAGATATTAAACTAGTATTAGAAACGTATAAAGAATCATTCCCAGAAGGTTTATCAGAAGAAGATTGGTTTTCTGTAATGAAAGAAGTTGCTGTTAAATGTGGATTTGCAGCTACTCCAAAAGAATTTAAGAAAAATAAAGAAGCATTTAAAGGACATGTTGGTGATGTTGCAGCTGTCTTACGTTTAGTAGTTACACTTCGTGCACAATCTCCTAACCTTTACTTTGTAATGAATATCTTAGGAAAAGAAAGAACTATCGCAAGAATCGATTACGCTATTTCAAAACTTGCTTAATAAATAAAATCATATTCTTGTAATATATAAAAAATCATAGTATAATATATGTAAAGATTACTCTTGGAGGACAAATATGATTTGTAAGCATTGTAATAAAGAAATAGATGAAGGGTCAATATTCTGTATTTATTGTGGGAAAAACACATCTGAAGAATCTACTATAGAAGTTTTAGAAGAACAAGAAGAAGTTATTGAAGATACTGAAACTAAAGAAGATAAATCAGAAGAAGTTAATGCTATAATTCCAGAAGAAGATAAAACAAATTATCCATCTGATATATATAGTAATGAATTTGAATATACTAAAACAATATTTAACAGATATTACAAACAAGAGTTTATTCAAAGAAGCCTTGCAAGTTATATTGTAATTCAAATATTATTATTAGGATGTTTTACATTCCCAGGAGTTTTATTTGCATTAATATTTTGGTTAATATCTAATCCAATAACAAAATCATCAGTATGGCGCGGTATTATTCACGAGAACAAAGGCAACCAACCAATATATAGATTTTTCTTTACTGAAACTGAATTAATAGTAAGAAGAAATAGATGTGAAGAATGTCGTATAGAATATAAGAAATTCAAAAAAATCATAATGAATAATAAAGGAATTTTATTCTTATCTAAAAAAAGAGATTTCTATCTTCCACTTGAATATGTAAAAAATATTGATGAAATTAAAGAAATATTAAGTACAGTAAAAAAAGCGAAAATTAAAATCAAACACTAAAGAGGTTAAAATTAACCTCTTTATTTTTTTAAGTCATACGTTTGACAAACAACAAAAAAAATAGTATAATAATGTAGCAATGGAGTAGTACTCAAGTGGCTGAAGAGGTGCCCCTGCTAAGGGTATAGACCGGGAAACCGGTGCGCGAGTTCAAATCTCGCCTGCTCCGCCATTTTCGAAATTAAAAGATTGATATAAGAATATCAATCTTTTTTTTATAAATATTTATTACGTATTAGGTGAACAAATGAAGTTTGTGTGTTATAATTGATTTGAAATAAGATTTTGTGGAGATGATAATTTGAAAAAGAAAATGTTTTTAATAACGTTATTTTTATTTGTTATTTTTGTAATTTCTTTGGTTATTTTTATTATAACGAAAAACAATATTTTAGAAACTATTACAATTTCTATTGGTATTACAGTGTATCATTTTGCAATGAGACTTATTGTTGGATTTGTTATAAACTTTATTATGAAAAATAAAGCAAATTATAATAATATATGGTTTCGTGAAAAAAAATTAGAAGAGAAGTTTTATAAATTAATTAAAATACATAAGTGGAAAAAATATCTTCCGACATACAGCCCAGATGCATTTGATTCAAGTAAAAAAACAATTAAGGAAATTATAGGTGCAACATGCCAAGCTGAAATTGTCCATGAGATTATTATGGTGTTAAGTCTATTACCAATTAGTATGATCCCTTTTTTAGGAGGAACAGTTGCTATTATTATTACATCTGTTTTGTCAATGTTATTTGATTCCTTATTCGTAATACTTCAACGATATAATAGACCAAGGCTAATCAAGGCAATGAATCGTTTTAAAAAAAACGTAAATAAGATATAATATAATTAAACAATATAAAGGAATAAAAAATATAATGATAATAATTATTACAGGTGCATCGCACACAGGAAAAACTTTACTTGCACAAAAAATACTTGAAAAATATAATTACCCATATATTTCAATTGATCATATCAAAATGGGTTTAATAAGAAGTGGTAATACAAATCTTACCCCATATAGTTCTGATAAAGATTTAACAAATTATTTATGGCCAATTGTAAAAGAAATAATTAAAACTGCTATTGAAAATAAACAAAACTTAGTTGTTGAAGGTTGTTACGTTCCTTTCGATTGGCAAAACTATTTTGATGAAATGTATTTAGAACAGATAAAATATTATTGTCTTGTGATGAGTGAACAATATATTTTAAATAATTTTTCAAATATAAAAAAATATGCAAATGCAATTGAAAATAGATTATATGATGAAATATCAATAGAAAATGTCCTAAAAGATAATATTGAAGCATTCAGACTTGTAACAAAATATAATCAAAAATATATATTAATTAAAGATACATATGAAGTTGATATAGATATATAATATTAATATGTAAATGGTATACACATACATTTGTTTAGTACACAAATAGTTTGCTACTGTAAATAAATATGAAGTAGTATATGCTATAATATTTTATATATGAGGTGTAATATGAGTAAAACAATAGATATTAAAAAGGTTGATAGTAATTTTATTAACAATGAGAATAAAGAAGATCTAAATTATATAGACCCAAGAATAAGTAATCTTGTTAGTGTATATGGTTTATATTGGTTTGATAAAGATAGAAGATACCATAGATTATCAAAAGAGCTTGATAGTATATTGCCTACACTTGAAGGTAGTGTTGATGTTCTAGCAGGAAATAGTTCTGGGGGAATACTTGCATTTTATTCAAATACGAATATATTAAAGATTAAAGTAAAACTAAGCTTTAAATTTCATATGGGACATATGCCTTATACTGGTCAAGCAGGATTTGATTTGTATATCGGTAATACATACAAAGATATGAAGTTTTATAGAACAAGTAACTTCGACTTTAATAAAACCGAATATGAGTTTACTTATTTTAATCACGCAAACATGAGTGATACTAATAAACTTTTTGTATTAAACTTCCCATTATATGCAACAGTAGAAGAAGTATTAGTAGGTGTAAACAAAGAAAGCGTTGTTCTTCCTTGTAATAATTTATTTGAGAATAATGATAAAATTGTCTTTTA
>CAJGCS010000008.1 GCA_904501965.1 uncultured Bacilli bacterium
ATTTATTTTTTTCTTTCCTTATATTATAAAAAAACAAGCTAGGAAATATTCATCAAATAAAAGAGCAGTTAAAAATAAATTTAACTGCTCTTTTATTTTTATAATACTTTCGAAAAGAATTCTTTAGCACGGTCTGTCTCAGGGTTTTCAAACATCGAAATTGGGTCTTTATCTTCAATAATTTTCCCTTCATCAATGAATAAAATTCTGTCTGAGACTTCTTTTGCAAACGCCATTTCATGGGTTACAATGATCATTGTAATACCACTATTTTTGGCAATTTTTTTAATTAAGTCAAGAACATCTTTTACCATTTCTGGGTCAAGCGCACTTGTTGGCTCGTCAAACAAAATAATTTTAGGGTTCATCGCAAGCGCTCTAATAATTGCAATACGTTGTTTTTGACCACCAGAAAGTGTTGCAGGATATACATCTTTTTTATCTAGCATATCAATTGATTTTAATAATTCAATCGCATTTTCTGTGTTTGATTTTTTTATATCTTTATTTTTGAAAACTACTTTTTTATTAAGTTTTTCTTTTTTAAAAATATTGATAATAGGTAAGAAGAAATTAAAAAGTTTGTTTTTATTGTTAAATTTTAATTGAATATGATTTGGTGCCATTACAATATTTTGAAGTACTGTTTTATTATTAAAAAGATTAAAATGTTGAAATACCATTCCCATCTTTTGTCGGTGAATATTGATATCAACTTT
Organism: uncultured Bacilli bacterium; assembly: GCA_904501965.1. Taxonomy (GTDB): domain Bacteria; phylum Bacillota_I; class Bacilli_A; order ML615J-28; family CAG-313; genus CAJGCS01. The sequence goes on from CAJGCS010000008.1 coordinate 720, forward strand.
CATGTCTGCAATATCAATTCCATCAAAAATAATCTTTCCGCTTGTTAAATCTTCAATACAGTTTAAGCATCTTAAAAACGTTGATTTACCACTTCCTGATGGGCCAATTACAGCTATTTTTTCTCCTTTTTTAATATCTAAACTAATATCATTTAATATTGTTTGGTTTCCAATTTTTTTTACTATATTTTTTATTGTTAATATATGTTCCATATTATCATCTTTATACGTATTTTCATATTCTTCTTTTACCTTTTTAAATAATTCTTTATCGAAGATTATCTCATCTTCAATTATTTCTTGTTTTTTCAATACTTTTTTCTTTTGTGTTTTTAAACATATTAATATTAATACTAAAACAAATAACATAACTACCTCTAATTACGTTTGTCGCTTTTAGCAAAGATTTTTTCAACTAGTTTCACTATTAATGTAATTATTATAATTAATAACACATATACAATTGACATGACTAAGTATGGTACCATTTTTTCAAGTGAACTATCACCAATACTCTTAAACGCATTATATAAATCCATTACGGATATAAAGCTTGCAACTGATGTTTCTTTGACAAGAGTAATGAATTCATTACCAATTGATGGTATTATGTTTTTAATAGCTTGAGGAATAACAACTTTTATCATTGATGTGCTATATGATAAACCAAGCGCACGAGATGCTTCAAGTTGACCTTTATCAACAGAATTAATACCACCACGTATTATTTCTGTTATGTAAGCACCACTATTTAAGCCAAAGACAATGATTGCAACAATAAGCTTGTCAATCATTATATTACAGATTGGCAAGATTACATAATATGACATCAGTAATTGAACAACAATTGGTGTACCTCTGAATGCGGTAACATAAATTGATGTTATTTTATCTAATGCTTTTAGATACCATTTATACTTGGGTGCAACTTTGATAATACCTATTAGTATACCGATAGCAAGACCAATAATTAAACCAAATATTGCAATTAATACTGTATTTCTAAGACCTATTAATATTAAGTTTTGATAATAAGGTTGCAAGAGATATTCAAAAAACTTTTCTAGTTTTCCTCCATTTATCATACTATTAATAGACTCAACAATAGCTTCTGCAGGAAGTTCATCTGTCACTACCGCATAAAGTCTTCCATATAATACATCTTGGCAAATAAGTTGAAGTGATGCATTACCTACCCCTTCAATGTTTGCAAAGCCAACAAAGCCAAAACCTTCATCACCGGCAATATACCAGTTCCCCATGGTTCCAGTTTGATAACCGATTTTTTCACCCTTTAAGTTTGATAGCACTTCTTCTACATCTGATGCAGTTTTACAGTTGTCAAAGTCTTTATTACTTTCTTTAACAATAAGTTTTTGTGATGCATTATAGTAGGCTAAAGTAAACTCAAATTCTTCTTCTCTTTCGGGTGTAACAGTGATTCCGGCCATGCCAATATCAGAATATCCTGTTGAAACGCTCGGGAATATTGCGTCAAAATCCATCTCAGCTACTACTAATTCTATTCCTTTGCTTTCTGCAAATCCTATAGCAATTTCTATGTCTATACCATATGCTTTACCGTCAACATCTTTATATTCAAATGGTCCAAAAGGCATATTGGTTGCAACAACAAATGTGTTTTCATCATTAACATACCCACTTACTTTTGGGGTAACACCAATTTTACCATCAAGATTGTTTACATATTTATTAACTATTTGATCAAATTCGCCGCTTTCCTTAATTGAACTTAAATAATTGTTAAAATCATTTTTTAATTCTAAATTATTCTTTTGTAAAATAAAAGCATAATCTTCTTCTGTTAAAGCAATATCAATTATTTTTAGTTTTTCTTTTTCATTATTATTACCACATGAACCTAAGATAAATAAAGAAATAATTGCAACTATTAATATATAAACCTTTTTCATATTATCACCTTTATTTGCAAATAAAAAGCCTAGTCGACATTCCTTATCGACTAGGACAAAAGCGCAAATATATTTGCGGTACGACTAGCCAATAATTATGTTGCTTACTAAGCTAATCGCATAATTATACTCAAGGAATATTCCTATCTTTTCAAGTTTTTAAATTTATATCAATATTATATATTAAATTATACGTATTGTATATATATATGCGTTTGAAAACGTTGTCAATAATTAAGTGTTTAAAAAAACTAATAGTAGTATTTTATCAGCTACTATTAGTTTTTAATTTATTTAATAATGCCTAACATTTCTAAGATTGTACTTGCAAGATTTGAGTCTTCAAGCTTTTCGATTGCCTCTTCGCTTGGAATAAAGTTGTCTTTATCACTTGAATTTTTATATTCGTTATACACATCTTCAATTAGTGTTGCTTCTTCAGAAATGTCTGTACTTTCTAAATCTATTTCTACACCTGTTATTTCTTTTAACATATCTTCTGCTAGTTCATTTGACTCTAAGTCTTTAATAGCATTTGTTATATCAGTAATACTTGTTGATTCATTAATATTAAAGTTATTTACTTTATTTGCAATGTCAACTAAGTTACCAATATTAGTTGCTTGTTCTTTTAAAACATTTGGATCTTTAAAGTCATATTTGTAATTACCAGAATCATCAAGCGGTAAGATATCAAGTCCATCTTTTCCAAGTGCTGTTTCTAGAAGTGTTCCTACAACCTTACTTGTAATGATGCCTTCTGAGGCTTTTAGCATAATTTGTTCTACTGAACTACCTTCAAGTGTACTTAAATCACTTTCTTCTAGTAATCCTTGAGCTTCGCCTAATAATCCTAAAAGGGTTGAAATCTCTTTACCAAAGCCATTTTCTTCTATATTAACTTTATCTGTTTCAGTTAATGAAATATCATATCCAACTTTATCGATTAGTTGATATACAATTGGTTTGAAGATTTCTGATTGGCCAATTTGATCAAATAACACAGAAACTTTATTTATTTCTTCTTCGCTCATGTTGCCTTTAAATAAATCTTCAAGAGCAAATTCAGAGCTACCAGCAATATCAATAAAGCTTATTGCAATATCAATTGATATAACAAGTTCGTTATGCCAATTTGTAACCTTATTTAAATCTAAAGTAATTCCATTATTTTCAAGAGTTTCATTAAAGTTTGTTGAATTGATAAATAATTCAAATAATGCTTTTTCTTCTCCTTTAATAAATGTAGATTCTATAGCTTTTAGAAGTGTTTGTTTAAGTAATTCTTCGTTTTCTTTATTTATTTCAAATGAAGAAAAATCAGTAATGTCTAAAGATAAGAAATCAATTACTACGTCAAGAAGTAATTTTACTTCTTTTTTGAATATTTCTTTTTCTTCTAATTTCTCAAACTTTTCTAAAGTGAAGAAATCCTTAATCTGAGCTGGTAATGAAGCGCTCTTAATAATACCAGGAAGTTTATCAAGAATCACTTTTCTAACAATCTCGGATTCACTGATTATATCAACGAACTTAGAAGTTTTTTCTTTATCGTTTAAAAGTTTTTCTTTAAATATTTCAAAAGATAAATCGGTAAAATCTGTTCCAAAAATATTGATTACTTCAATTAATGCATCACATAATACTGATACTTCAATATCCCAGTTAATATATGTATTTCCAAGATCATCATATAAAATATCATCTAAGTTAATATCAAATCCACCAATATTAGAAAGTAGTGATTTTATTAATATTTCTTCATTGCCATCAATAATAGATAAATTAAAGATGTCAATAATAACTTCCTTAAAGATAGATTGAACGCTTGGGTCAGTGAAGTCTGGTTCAAATTTATTTTCTGAAGTAATTAAATTTAGGATGTCTTCTTTTATTGGAGAGTTATTAATCTTTTTAATTATATTAAATAACGCAATAAAGTCATTTTCAATAATTTGAATAATTGCTTCTTTTGTAAGAATAGACTTTAATTCCTCTGGAAGTTTTTCTTTTTGGACTGCATTAAATGTAAGTTCCGCAACAATATTTTTAATAACAATTGAACTTGTTATTGATTTAATTACTGTTTCTGTATGAGGGCTATTTGCAAGAATATCAACCCAATCAGATACATCTTGGTCGCTAACATCAAGTTTTGTAATTTTTACAAGCCCAATAACACTATCAATAATATATGATTTTTCTAAATCCCAGTTAATATATTTTTGCCCATCTTGATATAATATTTCTTTGGCATTAATTTCAACATTTGAAGATGCACCAATTAAGTTAATTACATATTCTAAAAGTGCTTCTTCACTACCTTTGATTATTGTAAGGTTTAAAAGTGTATCAAGTAATTTTTCTAAAGATGTAGTTAACTGTTCGTCTTCAAAATCAATATTTTCTACAGTTACTTTTTCATTATTTAATAAAGCCGTAAATAATTCTTTTAAATCAGTTTTATATATATCTAAAATTGCATCTGCAATACTTAAAATATCTTCTTCAAAACAAGTTAATAAAGCTTCTTTTGTAAGAATAGCTTTTAGATTAGATGGTATTGATTCTTCACCTACTATATAATCATATAATAGTGTAACTACTAAAGCTTTGGCAATGTCTGAATTTGTTATATCTTCAATTATGCTTCGTGCATCATCCGATGAAAGTAAAATGTCAACTAATTTTGTAGGATCTTCAATTGAAACTAATAAGTCGTTTCCAAATACTTCCAAAATGTCAACAACAAGTGAAGAAATAACATTTGATTCGTTATCCCAGTTAATTCTGCTATTGCCATTTTCATCAAATAAGATTTCATCAATTTCTACGCCTTCTTCAACAAGCGATGTAAATAATGCTTTTAAAAGCATATTTTCATGACCATGAATAATCTTTAATCCAAGTAGATGTGTTATAGAATATTCAATTGCGCTAGTAATTTCAGGATCGCTTAAATCAACATAAATGCTTGATAAGTCCTCTCCTCTAATAGCTGCATTAATAATTTCTTTTAAATCAGTAAGATAGACTTTCTTAGCAATATCTGCAACACCAGTGATATCATATCTTAAGTATGTCTTAATATCTTCTTTTGTAAGCATATCTTTAAGAGCTATTAAAGATTCATCGTTTGTTGAATCTAATGCATCATGAATATATCTTACTGCTAGTGGAAGCCCAATATATTCAACTGTTGTTGTATCTAATAAATCACTTATGCAAGTTTCAAGACCTTTATTAATCTTATCATTAGTAAGAAGAATTTCAATTAATTCTTCTTCCGTTTCAAAAGTGATATTTTCTGTAACCATTACATCAAAAACAACCATAACAGCATCAACAATCAAATCAAAGTCTTTATTGATTTCGATACTTTCAAGTTCTTCTTTAGTAATACCGTATTCTTTTGTGATACCACTATCTTCAAGATAATATGTTAAATAATCATATCCAACAGGAAGTAATAATTCTACAGCTTTTGACTGTGCTAATAAGTTTTCTATGATATCAACATCTTCTTCATTTAGAACTTCCATTATTTTTGTATATTCAATTTGATCTTCATTCATGCATGTTTCTGCAACCTTTACAAAAACAGGTAGTGATGAATGAATTCTTCCATATTCATCTAATACATTAAGAGTTCCATCAGTAGTTGAGACAGCAAACAATTGACCAAAGTACTTCATATCGACAGAGGCTTCATCGTTTTTACCTCTTGAAAGATTTGAAAGAAATCTTGATAAAGACATATCTAATCCTTTATCCGCAGCTTCTAGCATATCTTTTACCAGATTAACTTCACCAGAAAGATTTTGTTCATCTTCTTCTGTAAATACATCAACTACATTAATTGCATCTTCTAAAAGCATATCAAAAGTTGAAATTGTTCCATACATTGGCATAATTACAATTAAGAAAACTAAAGTAAAACGAACAGATGCAATACCCATACCTGCGAATCTTGAGGCCATTGTTTTCTTTTGCTTCGGCATACCTTTTGTTTGAATTTTATAACAAAGCCATGTAATAAAGCGAATAAATGGCGCAACTAAAAATGCTATTACTAATAAGCCAACTACATACACAACACTTCTAACAACAGTTGATACAAGTGCTTCTGCAAGTTCAATAATTTTTGATGAAGAGGCAGCATCTATATTACCATTATATATATTATTTGCAAGTAGTTGTATTCCTAGTTCTTTTAAATTAAGTGGGCCTTCGACTGGTTCGAACATTGATACAAATACTGACCAATCTGCATTAATTAATAATTTTGTTATTAAATCAATACAACATATAAAAATAATAAATGGAATTAAGAAAGAAAGAGCTCTTCTTAAGGATTTTCTTGTCCCATTTATAAATCCCCATAAAAGATAAATAGCTCCTAATCCTATAACAAGTATATCTAATAAAATCATTAAAATTGCTGAAATTATAGTGATTAAATCAGGGGTTATAAAACTTAAAATTCCTGAATTCATAATATCGCCTCAATTCATATTTAATTATTTTATTATATCATATCTATTTTTTTATTTCAATCAATTCTCATTTAATTTGAACACCTATCTTGTTTAACTTTTCTAATATATTTTCGTATCCTCTTTCAACCATCTCAAAATTATCTAAAACGCATGTGTTATTCGAAAGTAGTGCACAAATAACTAAAGCAAAGCCACATCTTAAATCATGACATGTAGTTGTTGTACTTATTAACTTTGATGGATTTATGTGTATTACATTATCTTTTTGATAAATGTTGCCTTTAAATTTTTGAATTTCCTTTATATGTGTAATTCGGTTCGGGTAGACTAGATCTACAATAGTTGATTTTTCTTTAGCTGTTAGTAATGTTGCACAAAGAATTGGTTGTAAATCTGTTGGGAATGATGGATATTCTTTTATTTCCAAATCTATATTATTTATATTTTCTTTTTGATCAATGAATAGTTCTTCCTTATTATATATATAATTAATATTTAATTTATTTAAATATGGAACTAATGGTTCTACTACCATTTTAGAAACATTTGAAATTTTTAGTTTTGTTCTTAAAGCACTAGCTAGCAATATGAAACTGCCTAGTTCTATTCGATCAGGGCAAATTGTGTGCACTAATCCATTTAATCTCTTTACTCCTTTTATAACAATATCATTATTAATAATAGATATATTAGCACCCATCTTTTTTAAACATGTTATTAATTCTTCTATTTCTGGTTCAACTATTTGGTCTAAAATTTTTGTTGTTCCTTTAGTAAACACAGAATGTATTATTGCGTTTATTGTTGCGCCTACAGTTTGCTTTTTAAATTTATGAGTTGCATTGTTAATTGTTTTTTTACTTAACTCTATGTAGTTTGTTTGCATTCTAACTTTGACTCCGGTTTTTTTAAATATTTCCATATGAAAATCTATTGGTCTTATAGTAAAATTACAACCCCCAGGATAACTTACATATATATTATTATGATATTTTAACATTCCGGAATATAGATAATATGATGCTCTTATTTTATTTGCTTCATCAATTAATAATTTATTTTTAGTTTTGTTTCTTTTTAATACAACTTGATTGTTATTTATTTGTACTTTAACTCCCAGATGTTTTAAACATTTTATCATATTTAAAACATCTTTAATTATGGGGACATTATTTAAAATTATTTTTTCATTAGTTAATAAACTTAAAGCAAGAATTGGCAAAGAACTATTTTTCGAACCCGATATTTTAACCTTTCCTTCTACTTTTTTTGTTTTAGTTATATATACTTTCATGCTTTCACTCCTAATATATTGTATGCTTTAAAAAATTATATTACTTTAATTTCTTGCTTTTTTTTATTTTGTGATATAATATATGTATAGCTAAAGGGGAATGATTATGAGATATCGTATAGAAACTGACTCAATAGGAGAGCTTAAAATCCCGGCTGAATCTTACTATGGTATTCATACTGCAAGAAGTGCTGCTACTTATTCAATAACAAAAAGAGGTATTAATCGCCAAATGATTAAAGCCTTAACAATTGTAAAAAAGGCAGCTGCAAAAGCAAACATGGATTCTGGAGAAATTACTAATGAAATAGGTACTGCTATTATTGCAAGTTGTGATGAAATATTGAATGGCCGCTTACATGGCCAATTTATCACTGACTTAATTCAGGGCGGTGCTGGTTTTAATATGAACATGAATGCAAATGAAGTTATTGCGAATCGAGCAAATGAAATGCTTGGTGGCAAAAAAGGAACTTACGAATTTGTACACCCAATTAATCATGTTAATTTAAATCAAACTACTAATGATGTAATTCCAACGGCTGGGAAAATAGCGATCACTAAACAAATAAAAAAATTACAAGTTGAACTTAAAAAAATTCAAAACTCGTTTGTATCTAAGGGTAAAGAATTAGCAAATGCAAATTTAATTTCTTTAGGACAAGTATTTACAGCATGTTCAAACGTATTAAATCGTGATTTAAAACGTATTGATCAAGCCATCACAAACTTAAGTGAACTTAATATGGGTGTTAGTGTTATCGGAAAAGATAACAGCGTTAATCCAAAGTATTTAAAGAAAATTGTCTATCATATCAATAAATATTCTGGAGAAGATTTTGTTCAAGCAAAAGATTTATGTGATGCGACTAGAAACGTTGATGCATTTGTTAACGCAAGTTCAGTTTTAAATGTACTTGCAACAAATCTATCAAAAATTGCAAATGATATTATTTTATTTAGTGCCGCAAACATGCACGAATTTAATCACATTAATGTTGAAAAATCTCTTGAAGAAGAAGACACAATAGGTGTATTAGATATCGTTAAACAAATTGCTTTTTATGTAGATGGATTAGATGTTATGATATCTAGAGCTTGTGGTGCTTCTACTTTTGAAATTAATGTGTATAATCCAATTGTATTAATGTCTATATTTGATCAACTTTCATCATTAAGACGAGGCATTAGAACAATGAGAGAAAGATATATTGATTTAATCTCTATAAAAAAATAATAAACCAGTTTAAAACTGGTTTATTTTTTATTTTGCATATTCAATTCTATCTGCAGAAACGTTACCCATCCATGTAGGTTCGAATCCTTCTGCATTACCTTGTACTTTGATTAATACATTCGCACAACCTTGGAATGCGTTTGGTGCAATATATGTAACACTATCTGGAATAACAATTTTTGTTAAGCCTGAACAACCTTGGAATGCACTAACACCAATATACTTAATAGTATTTGGTAAGATAATTTCTTGAAGGAATCTACAATTTCTAAATGCAACTGTAGAAATTTCAGTACCACCTAAAACTTCAACCTTTATAAGGGTTTCAGGTAATGATGCCACACCTGCTGAGAATAAGTTTGCAAAAACTCCACCAACATATGTACCGTCACCATACACATCACCTAGTCCTACAAATGGAACAGTGATAGATTCAATGTTCTTACAACCAATAAATGCAGCTGTACCAATTTTCTTAACGTTTTTACCAACATGCATTTGTTTAATTGTTCCACCATTTTGGAATGCATATGCTTCAATTTCAGTAACAAATTCAGGAACTGTATATGAAACAGCATTTCCGCTTACTAAGTATTTAACAAGCTTTGTATTAAAGAAAAGAGTATTGTTTTCAACTTTAACTAAGTTTGAAGAAGATTTTATTTCAACTAAGCTTGAACAACCTTCAAATACACCTTCTTCTAATGTAGTTAATGTAGAAGGTAAAGTAATAGAAACAAGTTTACTACAATTTTTAAATGCATAAGCTTCAATTGATGTTACACCTTCAGGAATAACAATTGATTCTAAACTAGTACAACCTTCAAATGCAGAACGACCAATTCCTTCAAGTTTAGATTTCTTTTCAAATTTAACTGTAGTTAGTTTTGTTTTTGATTTAAATACAGATTCACCAATTGTTTTAATATTAGATTCGATTGTTACAGTTTCATCACTACCCACATATTGAATAAGGTTATCTTGATTAACACTGAATTTTTCTTCTTCTTTATTGGCAGTAATATAAATAGCAATTGCTAAAATAATACCAATAATAGCAATTACGCCAATAATAATTATACTAGACATGTTTTTCTTTAGAAAACTTTTCATACTTTCTCCTTAATTTATTTCATTAATATTATTATCTTTTTTATCTTGTATTGTAGATTTAATTAATACAATACCTATTGTAAATATAGCTACACAAAGATAACCAAGGATTGTAACTATATATTTAATATAATCAGCTTGATTTAGAATAACTATTACGTACTGTAAAAGGAACATAACAATTCCAATAACAGCAAAAATAATTCCTAAAATTCTTTTAAATAATCTCATATATTACTCCTTAGACTCGGCTTCAGGCTCAGGTTCAACTATAACGTTACCTTGAGGTCTAAGGCTTGCACTTATATATTTAATATAAATTTTTTGTCCTGCAACATCGTTATTATAAACGAAATTAGCATTTGTATTTTTAATATCATGATCAACTACAAAATGAATATCTGTTCCTGTAACATTAGTATATGTTACACTGTTAACCGAATTCATATTAAAAACAGCTTTATTTTTTATAACCGTATTATTTACATCTATTGAACTTCCATTTTGTGTAAGTTCAACGTTTTCTAAGTCGGACATTTCAATATTAATGTATCCATTTGATGTCCCTTTTAATAATGTAGATTGAAGCATAAAATTATTATAATCTATTTTATTTTCTTGTAAATGCTTTTCTTCACTAGTTAAACTATCATCCGATTTAATTGATACATTTTTATTAATATAACTTAATTTAATACTACCATAATTTTGTTTTATATTTGTAGTTTTTGCTTTTAGATTTGTTATTAATATATTACCATTAGACTCAGCTTCTAAAATTACTTCATTATAACTCATAAGTCTATTAATTGTAATTGTTGCTGCACGTCTTGATAAGAATGTCGCTTTTCTATAATTAATATCATCTAAAATATTATTGGAAGAACTTGTTGTAAAGTTAAGTGTTTCGCCATAAACATCATACAAAACAACTGAGCCACCACCAGAAACTAAAGTAAATTCTTTAGCATTTGTATTTTTTACAACAGTTGATGTTGCAAGTGAATCTATTATTAGTTTATTAAAATTAACATTATCAATAATTATAGATCCAGTATTTGCTTTAATATCAAAAAATGTTATATAAGCTTGAAAATCTTTATTATTTTCATCTTCTACTTTTGCAATTACTGTTTTTGTTTTATAACAGTCTTCAACATTAAGTGACTTTAAATCTGGATTTTGTAAGTATATTTCATTTGCGTATACATCAATATCTACTATAAGACCACTATTTTGAATATCACGCATATAAATAATACTTTCATCAAGTTTAATATTTATATAACTTAAATATTCTACGGTCGGAATGGAAATAACAACTTTTGGTGTAGGTTCATCTAATAAACCAAATAAACCATATTTGTTAGATGAAATGTTGCTAATGCTCAGTACATTATCTTCATAACTAATTTTTGCATTATATTCCATCTCATACATATATGTAACTTTAATATCGTTAGTTTCTTTATCTAACAAAATATCAACATTGGCGTTTGTACCAGATATATATATTTTGCTAATATCATTAGTAATTATTTCTTCATAAGACTTTGTGTTAATATCAGAAAATGATTTATACATATAACCTTTAGTAATATATGAAGCAATACCGATTACTAAAGCTAGGGTTGCAAATGCACCAAGGGATATACCTACTACATTATTATTTTTACAAAGTTTTTTTAAAGTTCCGCTAATAGTAAAATCTTGGAATTTATAATGTACTCTATATGTCTTTTTACATGCTTTTAAAATGTTAACTAAGAAATGTGTTATTAAAATATAAAACAAGTCAATAATAAATATATATACTAGTAGTCCACATAGATCAATACATAATACTATACCTACTAATAAAGCACAGTCAAGTCTAGATGTAAGAGCAGGTAGACTTAGTAGAATTTTATTTACCCCTAATAACACATATCCGATATATATCGATACTGATGCAAATAAAACTAGCATCAAAGCTACCACAAAACTAGAAATTATTGCTTTTATTATCTCAGCACGTCGATATTTTCTTTTTTGAATTTCCAAAAAGCTTATGCCTCTTGCATCATAAATCTCTTTTGCGATATCTTTTGGGTCAGGAAGATTTTTTATTACTTTTTCTTCAGGAGCACCATAGTCTATTTCAGTTGCGATACGTTCGCGATAGTGTTTTAGTATTTCTTGAATTTCTTGTGCTTTTAAAAATCTTAGTTCTTCTTCTAAGCATTCTAAGAATTCATTTTGTGTTTTCATAATATCACCATACTAATTCATTATTTATTATATCATAAAGTCTAATTAAAAAAAAGAAAAAAGCAAATAGAAAAAGCTCTAACCTTTTTGATAAAGTTAGAGCTTTATTTATTATCGATTTTTTTCTTTTATTGACTTAGCTGTAAGAGTTACTAAATCATATAAATTAGTACATTTTGTATAGTAATCATCACTTAGTTTAATTTGATATTTTTCTTCTACTTTAAGAAGTAAACTTACATAACAGAAACTATCTCCACCTAAATCATTAATAAAATCACTATTATCTTTAATAGCCTCTACCGGAATTGATAAGATTTCAGCCGCAATCTCTTTGATTTCGAAGCTTAGTTCTTTTAATTCTTCTGGAATTTCTTTATCTTGATTTTCTTGGTAAGCAGTTAAATCAAAGAATGAAAGTGGTGATGTTGAATATAATTTCTTAACTTTTAATCTAGGTATTTTTGCAAGGCCGAATAAATCTTCATGGCCTCTTAGAACAAATATATTCACAACACGTTCATAAATTTGAAGGCTTGAGTTAACACTTTCAATTCTATCAAGTAATGTTAATGCTTCTTCCTTACTAAGTTGTTTTGTTGTTTGAACAACAAGTGTAACATCTTCTGAAGTTTTTGATTTATTTTCTAAACCAATAATACAGTGATGTTTAACATATGGAAGTTTTTCAAATTTAATTTCAAGCGTATTTGGATTAATATTTTCTCCACTTTGGCCAATAATTAATTCTTTAATACGACCAATAATTCGGTATTTACCATTTTCACAAACAACTTTATCTCCTGTATGATACCATTCATCTTCTTTTCTTTCATAATGAACGCCATCAATAATTCTAGCTGTGTGAACTGAAGAACCTCTTAATAATAATTCTTGATCTTCATTTATCATAAATTCACAAGAAGAAAATGGTTTACCAATATATCCTTTTATTCTATCTTTAAATACTGATGTAGTTTCAACACAAGCGATACCAGCTTCTGTCATACCATATCCATTATATAAAGGATATCCTAGTGAATTAATAGTCTTAAGTGTATCTTCGGAAATATATCCTCCGCCACTTACTAAATATTCAATATTTGATCCGAATAAACTTCTTAATACAAATTTTGCATTAGATTTTGCTTTAGCAATTTTAGTATGATCGCCTAATCTTTGAATATCGAATCCTTTTTCAATTGCAGATCTTACTACTTTTCTTTCTAAATCAGTACCTTTTTCAATCTTCTTTCTAAGAGAAGAAACAATTCTATTCCAAAACATTGGAACCATGAATATGTGTGTTACTTTTGTTTTTCTAGCAGTTTCAAAAATACATTCTGGTGATGCTTCTTCAGGGAAGACAATAGTTCCAGAAAGACTTGTATACCACATAAATACCGCAACAAAACCAAAAATATGATTAAATGGTAATAATCCCATATTTTTAACAACTTTGTTTTTATTACCTTGTGTGAAACCAAAACCATTTTCTACGATTTCTTCTGAATTTAATAGTTGTGAAAAAATTGCTTTTTCATCATATTCAAACAACTTGAACATTTCTGTTGTACCTGATGTACAAAAAACAATCTTTTTGCCAATATTATCTTTATTAATTTCTAATTCTTTCTCATCAACAAGGTCACATTTAATTGTAGGTACGCTATATTTCTTTGTATCATTTGTAACAATTGCAAGTGCTTTTGTTTGACTAATTGCATATTCTACTTCTTCTTCAGTAAAACGGTTATCTACAAGCACCGGATTATAACCTGCAAGTAATAGCCCCCAGAAATTTACACACCACTCAATTGAGTTCGAATGTTTTAATAATACATATGTATTATCAGGAAAATGACGTAATTGTCTTTTTAAAGAATGAGCTTTTTGTAATGCAAGTGATGTATATTGTTTATATGTAACTTTTACTTTCTTTTTGTTTTTAAATGTTTCAAATGCAACAATATTTTTATAATCTTTTTGTACTAGAAAAATATTAGCAAAAGTATGTTCTTTATTTAATTTTTTTATTCCATTTTTTATATCTGAATATTTTTTCATATTACCCTCATTATATATCTAGATATACCGTTTAATCGACATAATTC
>CAJGCS010000009.1 GCA_904501965.1 uncultured Bacilli bacterium
CAAATTCCTCAACAACGCCTTCATAATTATTAACAATATCATATCCAGCATCATGAATATGACAAGTATCTAGGCATACTCCAATTCTAGATTTATCTAATATTAAATCAATGATAGCTGCAACTTCTTCGAAAGTTCTTCCACATTCTGTGCCTTTTCCAGACATTGTTTCAATTAATATTTTTGTTTTAGAAAAGCTTGTATTTTGAATGATTAAATTTATACCTTCTGCAATTCTTTTTATTCCGTATTCAGACCCCATTCCAACATGAGCACCAGGGTGAAGCACGATTTTTGTAAACCCAAGTCGAGATGATTGTTCAACTTCTTGAGATAAAAATCTTACTGCAAAATCAAATTTAACCGGATCACTTTGTCCAAGGTTTACAATATAAGGAGCATGAACAACAACATCAGAAGTATCAATTCCATTACTGTTTGCAAACTCAAGTGCTTCATGAGCTCTTTGACTTGCAAGAGGTTTTCTAAATGTATTTTGTGGTGCTCCTAAATAAATCATAAAGCAATTAGCACCATATGCTACAGCTTCTTTAGCGCTACCAAGTAGCATTAAATCACCACTATTACCAACGTGACATCCAATCTTTAACATTATTTGCCTCTTTCTTTGCGTGCTTTTTGTCGATATATTTCTTGTATACGTTCTTTTTTCACTTTTTTAATTGTTTTTTCGATTAGTTCTTTTCTTTTTTTCTTATAACCTGGTTTAACTTTTTTTGGCACAGGTATTTTTTTATGAACCTCTTCTTCAATCATAACAGTTTTACTTTTCTCAGTAGATTTTCTTAAAATTTTAGCATCAACAAATTCGCCATTAACAATTTTTAATACAGTCGTTTTAAGTCCTTTTGCTTGAAGATTTTTAATATATTCATCATCCTCATATGCATATAAACTATATGCATTACCAGTTTGGTCAAATCTAGCGGTTCTTCCTGTTCTATGAATATAGAATTCAATATCATTTGGTAAGTCAAAATTAATTACATGGCTTACTCCTTGAATATCAATACCACGTGCCGCAATATCACTTGCAACAACATATTGAAATTCTAAGTTATGAATTCTTCTAATCATTTGTTTTCTAATTCTATCTTCCATTGCACCGTGAAGTTTACCAACGCGGTATCCATCATTTGCAAGGTTCATAGCAAGCTCATCAACATTTTCTTTTGTATTTGCGAAGATAATCGCAAGGTAAGGATTAATTGTATTAAGAAGTTCTTTTAAAACGTCATATTTATTTTTAGCCTTACAAGGAACCATTATATGATTAATATTACCATGAGTTAATTTTTCTTCTTTTATGCTAATACTCTTAACACGGCTTAAATATTTATTTAAAAATATTCTAAGTCCTTTGGGAATTGTTGCACTAAAGATTAAGAATTGCGGTTCTCCTTGAATTTTACCAATTAGTTTATCAACTTCAATTAGTTCTTTTTGATCAAAAATCATATCAGCTTCATCAATAACAATTTGTTTAGCTGTATGAACTTTTAATACATTTGAATTAATTGCAAGATCACTAATTCTTCCGATTGTCCCAACAACAATTTGTGGTTGATTTTTTTCAAATCTTTTAATTTCTGCTTCTCTATCAGCTCCACCTATAATTCTTGCAACATTAATTGTTTCTTTATATTTTACAAGTTCAACTAAGCAGTTATATAGTTGAGTTGCAAGTTCTCTTGTAGGAGAAATAATGATTGTTTGGACTTCATTTAAACTTTCATCTAAGTTTTCTAAAATTGGTATTAAAAATGAATGTGTTTTCCCACTCCCTGTTGCGCTTTCAACTACTAAACTTTCACCTGTTAAAGCACGAGGAATTACTAAATCTTGAATTTTCGTAGGAGCATTAAAACCAATATTTTTAAGTCCTAAATTAATATATTCTTTTAAATGAAATTTATTAAATTCAAACATTACTTTTCACCTACTTCCTTTGCGTATATTTTTCCATTTTCAATACTTGTTAAAGTTACATTAACAAGTTTATTAATATAATTTTTATCAGATTTAAAATAAACATCTAAATAATTTGATGTATAACCTCTATAAAAACCATTTTTAACGTTTTCAACTAACACTTCTAAATTTTTACCAATAAATTTTCTTTCATATTCTTCTTTTAATTCTCTTGAAAGAGTAAGAAGTTCTGTAGTTCTTTCTTTTTGAACTTTAGGATCTAAATGGCCATCCATTAAATCTGCTTTAGTTCCTTTTCTTCTAGAGTAAGGGAAAATATGCATATCTGAATAAGCAACACGTTTAATAAATTTTTTCGCTTCTTCGAATTCTTCTTTTGTTTCTCCAACAAATCCTGATAAGAAATCTGAAGTTATTGAAACATCATCAAACATACTTCTAATTTTATCTACTTTTCCAATATATTCTTTAACACGATATTTTCTATTCATTCTTTCAAGGACGCTATCACATCCTGCTTGAGCAGGAATATGAAAATGTTTTGCCACACGAGGTTCGTACTTTTTCAAAGTATTTAGAAGTTCATCCGTAATTTCCATAAGTTCAATTGAAGAAATTCTTAAACGGTAAAGGTTTGTATTTTCCATAATAAGAGAAACTAGTTTTGCAAGATTCATATCAGTTAAATCACGTCCATATGCACCTGTATTTATACCTGATATAATAATTTCCTTTGTTCCTTTTTCAACCAGAGAGTTTATCTCATCAATTACAAAAAGTGGATTTCTACTACGTATTTTGCCTCTAGAATAAGGAATAGCGCAATAGCTACAATAGTTTTCACAACCTTCTTGAATTTTTACAAATCCTCTTGTATGAGTTTTTAAATCGTCTACTTTTAATTCTTCAAAACATTTTACTAAGAAAATATCTTCAACGATATTTTTCTTTTCCTTATTATATATAAAATCATTTACAAGCTCATAAACTTGCAAACGGTTTGAAGTACCTATAACAATATCAGCAATATTAATTGCTTCTTCACTATGAAGTTGAGTATAGCATCCCATTGCACAAATTATTGCATTTGGATTTTTCTTTCTTGCATTTCTTATTACTTGTCTACTCTTTTGATCAGACATTGATGTTACTGTGCATGTATTAATAATAACAACATCAACATTATCCGAAGAAGAAAACTCCCATCCTTTTTTTATTAAGTAATTAATTAAAGCTTCACTTTCATAACTATTTACTTTGCATCCTAGCGTTAATACATTAAATTTTAACATATTATGCCTCCAATTCATATCCAATTACTGACATAATATATACTGGTGCAAGTTCTGTTCTTAAGATTCTAGTTCCAAGTGATACTTTGATAAAACCAGTTTCTTCGAGTAATGCAAGTTCTTTTTCGCTAATGCCGCCTTCAGGACCTATTAAAATACAAATACTATTATATTTATTATTTTGAAGAACTTTCTTTAAAGTTTCTTCTGGATTTGTATTTTCATATGCAACTAATAGTAAATCATATTTAGATGATTCTTTTAAAAAGTTTTTGAAGCTTATTGGATTTGATACATTTAATAAAGCTGTTCTATGTGATTGTTCACAAGCTTCTTTTGCAATTTTATTTAAGCGAATCATCTTTTTATCTAGTTTATCATCATGAAATTTCGCATTACATCTTTCCATTTCAACTGGTTGATAAAGGGAAGCACCAAGCGCTGAAACTTTTTCAATTGTTTCTTCCATTTTTTCTTTTCTAATTATTCCATGAGCTATAGTAACACTAACGGGTAGTTCTTTTTTCTCATTAAGTTTTTCTTTAATTTCTAAGACAACTTCATTTTTTGTAATATCAGTAATAGTTGCGACAACTGATATATTACCATCACATAGGTAAACATTATCGCCTTGTTTCATTCGCATTACTTTTGTAATATGATAGTAGTCATCATTAGAAATTGTTATATTTTGATTTTCAATAATTTTTTCGACAAAATATCTTTGCATATTATCACCTATTTATTTATTATATCATAAATTTTAAATTTTAGCAAAATATTTAACTAAATAGGAAAAAGGTGGTACCTAAGTACCACCTATATTTTTAAAGGTTTATGACAAATCTTTTAAATATTTCTTTTCCCCTAATATTTTTTTATTATTTCCAAGTAGCAACTAAATTTAAATCGCCTTTTGTAGTTTCAGTAATACCAGCAAATGCTTGACCATTTAAAGTCCAACCAGCAAATGTAGCACCTTCTTTAACAGGAGTAGGTAATTGAGTAGCAACACCATATGCATATTCAGTAGGAGCAACTACAGGAGTTCCTAATGATGCAGGCATTGAATCTTTATAATCACCGAAATTAACTTGTGAGAAGTCATAACTTACAGGCCATTTTTCTTTAATTGTTGCATAAACGAAACCATGAATATTTGATCTTAAAACAGTACTATTTGATAAATCAGCACCAGATACGCTTGCAACGTAATCATACATCCATTTCCATTTAGCTGAATAAGTTTCATGAGATAAGAAGAATGCAGGAATATTATCTCTTTGAGCATATGAAATACCAAAGAAGTCTGTTAAGTGTTCTTCTTTTTGGTCAACTGGATCAATTGATTCAAGTTTTTGACCTAAGCTTTGTAAATATGCAGTCATATCAGCTAAGAATGCAGCTTTCATTTCTTCATGAGAATTTAATGGAGAAGTACCCCATTCACCACCAGCAAGATCAAATGTTAATGCATATGCAGCTTTTGGTTCTTCTTCAGGTTCTTCAGGTTGAACAGGAGCAAATGCAGCTTCATAACGGTTTGCTCTATCTTCTTCACTTGAAGCAACTGTAGCATCAGCTGTAACACCTGTACCAGTTAATGTAGCAGGAGCAGCAGCTTCAACGTTACCTTGTGTTAAATATAAGTTTTCATCAAATACAACGTTATTAGTTGCAGTTGGGTGAACATATAAAGTTACATCGTTAAATGTATTATATTTAACAACTGAAGCTTCAGCAGAACATTCGAAGTATCCTGGAGTATTTAATGAATCACCATTAAATACGTTATTATAAGCTTCTAAAGCACCAAATCTTACACGGAATAAAGCAGCAGCAGCATTAGTAACAGCACCGCAAGTTGAACCATCAACTACGTTACCAACTAAAGTAGTTTTGCTAATAGCTTTTGTTACCCATAAAATGAATTGACCAATAGTATGAATATGACAATTTTCAATATTTAATGTCATACCAGCTGATGAACCTTGGAATTTAAGTAATGTGTTAGTATCAGATAATACACAGCTTCTGAATACTAATGTTTCAATGCTACCACCATCTTGGAATGTAACACCAGAAACACCAGCACCGCCGCCTGTACCTTTAACATGAACACCATTGAATTCAATGTTTTTAGCAGCTAAGTTACCAGCAACGTCTTTTGCAACTGCGATTACAGCTTCTTCAGCTTTGAATTCAGCTGGAGCTAAGTTAGCATTAGGACCTTCAATAACAACACTCTTATTGATTACTACTGATAATGCATATTCGCCAGCAGCAAGAACAATTTTTGTTCCATCTTCAACGCCTTGAACAGCTTCATCAAGTGTAGCATAATCTTTGCCTTCACCAACGTAAGCTACTTTTTCTTCAGGTTGTTCAGGTTGTTCTGGTTGTTCAGGTTGTTCTGGTTCTTCTGTTTGGATTTTGTTCCATTTAGCAGTTAATGTTAAATTACCAGTTGTACCAAGAGCAATTTCTTTAACTTCAGTTTCACCATCGAACCAACCTAAGAATTCATAACCTTCTTTAGTTGCAGGAGCTAAAACGATTGGTAATGATTCGCTTGTGTATTCAGCAGGATTGCCTTGAGCTTCTCCACCATCTAATACATAAGTGATTGTATATTTTTGAACTTCTTCCCAAACTGCAGTATAGATTACTGTTACAGGAGTAGTTTCATTATCTGATTCTACAATCCATTCAGCAAATTTATAACCAAGTTTAGCAGGGATAAGTTTTAATACTTCTACGTAATCAGTTACGTCAACACCTGGAACTTGTCCTTCTCTCCAGTCACCACCGTTAAGAACGAATAAGATATATTGAGTTCCACCATCGATTCTTTGGTCTTCCCATTTAGCTGTTAATTCATAAGCTTGATCAGCAGTGAATGCTTCAACTTTTTCACCAGCAGCATTATACCAACCTAAGAATTCATGATATTTCTTAACAGGAGTAGGAATAACAACTTGTCCATAAGTGCCTTCTACAAATTCAGCAGCGCCTTCTTTACCAGCTTCCCAAGCACCACCTTCAAGGTTCCAAGTTAATGGATATTTAACAACTTCACGCCATTTAGCAACTACTGCTAAATCACCAGTTAAACCAGCAGCAATTTCAGTAACTTGAACATCACCAATGTACCAACCTAAGAATACATAACCTTCTTCAGCAAGTTCAGGTAATGCAATTGCACTTGATTCAATGTTATAAGTAGTAGGTAAACCACAGTAATTAAACATAGCGTTACTTATAGCAGCATCACCATAGTTAGCAGTTTTGTAGTTAGCATTTTTAGTATATTGAGTTTGACCAACCCAACCTCTTAATTCATAAGCAATACTGTAAATGTAGTTACTATTTGCAGCATTTAATTCTTTTTGTGAATTATATTTATTGAAATCTTGATAAGCTTTTTTATTAGCTGAACCAGCATATTCTGCAATGTAATCAACTAACCAAGCCCATTTAGCTCTGTATTCAGCATTGTATAAGAATAATGATGCATCACTAATTTGTGACCATGATCCAAGAGCAGCAAATTCAGCAGGAGTTAAAGCTTTATTTCTAGCTTTGTTATAGTCAGCTACGAAATCAGCGATAGCTTCTTCAACTGTTGCATAACCAGGTAATTTACCATGAGCAGATGTATAAGTGATATTGTAATTGATGATTTCCCATTTAGCTGTTAAATCAACATTACCAGTAGAACCTTTAGCGATAACTTCTACTTTTTCACCAGCAGCATTATACCAACCTAAGAATGCATAACCTTTTTCTTCAAGAACAGGTAATACGATATCTTTAGATTCAACATTGTATGAATTATCGATACCACAGAAATCGAACATTGAAGCTCTTACAGCAGCATCAGCATAATCAGCAGATTTGAAGTTAGCATTTTTTGTATATTGAGCTTGACCAACCCAACCTCTTAATTCGTAAGCGATTGAATAAATATGGTTACCACTTTCAGCATTTAATTCTGATTGTGAATTATATTTATTGAAGTTTGTCCAAGCTTTCTTGTTAGCTGTACCAGCAACTGATGCAATATAATCAACTAACCAAGCCCATTTTGCTCTATATTCAGCAGAATATAAGAATTTAGAAGCATTACCAATTTCGCCCCATGAACCAAGTTCTGCAAATGATTGAGCAGTATGAGTTTTACCTTGAGAAGCATTGTAATCAGCTAAGAAATCAGCGATTGCATCTTCAGCAGTTGCATAACCACCTAATGTACCATGTGCAGTTGTATAAGTGATTGTGTAGTTAACGATTTCCCATTTAGCTTCAACAGCTACATTACCAGTAGAACCTTTAGCTACTTTTTCAACTTTTTCTTCACCAGCGTACCAACCTAAGAATGTGTAACCAACTTTTGAAGGGTTAGCAAATACGATTTCTTCGCTTTCAATTGTGTATACACTTGGTAATACATAACCAGCTTCGAACTCAGCACCTTCGATACCAGCAAATGAAATTGAATATTCATTAATTTGCCATTTAGCAGTTACTTCATAATCACCTAAAGTACCAGCAGGAATTGCTTCAACTTTTTCACCAGCTGCATTATACCAACCTAAGAAAGTATAACCAACTTTTGAAGCTTCTTTAAGTGGTAATGGTAATGTAAGTGCATTATAACCAACAGGGTTTTCAGCATGATTTTGACCACCATCTAAGTTATAGATAATTGCGAAGTCTGATTCTTCAACTTTAACTTCGAATTCATAAGTTTCAGATTCTTCATAGTCAGCAACTTTAACTTCGAATTTAGCTGTACCAACTGCAACAGCAGTAATTTCGTTACCAGCAACAGTAGCGATTTCTGGAGTTAATGCAGTAATAGTATAAGTAGCTTCTGTTAAGTTATTGCCTAATGATACAGAAACAACTTGAGTATCATTTTTAAGCATTGCTGCTTCAAAATCTAATACTGGTTGTGGTAAAGATGCTTTGATAACTCTAACTGTAGTTTTATCAAAAATGATGTCTCTGTTAGCCCATTCAACTTTAATAGTTGCTTCGCCCATTGCGACAGGAACTAAAACACCATCAACAACTTTAACAACATTTTCATCACTACTTGTGTAAACTAATTCAACGTCACCAACTTGTGATGATTTAATGATTGTAGGTTCAATTAATTTAGTTTCATTTAATCTGATTTCATATTCTTCTTCTGCAAAACGAATACGAACAGAATTTTCTGGAGTAGAACATCCAACTAAACCAAAAGCAACACCAACAAGCATAATAAATAATAAAATTTTCTTATTTAGATTTGACATTGTGTTCTCCTTTTTGTTTATATTTAGTTTTACAACTTATTATATCATTTTTTAATATCTTTTGCAAGCGTTTTTCATATTTTAATAACTTTTTTTATTTTTGATTTGTAGCAAGTCTTCCTGGAATAACAGTTGATAATGTAACTGATTCTTTAATACCATCTTTTTCAACTGTAATTGTATAAGTAACAGAACGAGAAAGAGGAGCTTGTTTTAATACTTTACCATTACTTCCAATGAAATCTTCATTGTCAGAAGAAATAGAAATTTTGTATCCAGCATACTCACTTCTGATCTTGTATTCTACTTCGACCATATCGATAAACATATCCCACATATCTGCATGCAGCATAGTTGCTGGACAATCTTTTCCGCTAAAGAAATGGTGAGGTTTTACATCATCAATTGTTAAGTTGTTATCATATAAAAGTTTTGCAACTAATTTAGCATTCTTTTGCCATGTATAATAAATATCACTATTTTTATTTACACACATTTCAATACCGATAGCATTACAGTTACCACCACCGTTTGAAATCTTATCATATGTGTCATTGAAATAAGTTTTTCCAATATAATATTTACCATCTTGTAAAACAACTCTAATACCAAAATCATTGATATCTTCAGTTTTTGCAATACGAGATGCGCCATTACTTTCTATTTTTGGAGCTGCAACTTTTGTTTTTGCACCATCTAAAACATAATAACCATCTGTAGAAATTGTTACTACAGGATATTTATTAGTACCAGTTACACCAGAATCATATAGTTCATATGGTCTTGTTCCATCACCTGCATGGTGTGCTTTTTCATTATCAGGAATTTGATGATAAATTCCATCATTACCAACACTATAATGCCATGATGTTCCGCCACCACCTTGGTTAACGTAGTTAGCATGACTCTTAGCATTAGCACTTTCTGCCCCTGATGCAGTATCATGAACAGTTATATAATGTTTTTTATAAATATCACCAGGACGATTAGATTGGCTTAATGATGTCATTTGTTCAACAATATTTAGATCTTCAAATAAATAAAGTGATACACCACTATACATGTATGTTGTATAGTTACCTTGATATGCTACTACTGTAATTTTCTTTGTGACAATTTCATTTATTGCGATTGATTTTAAATAGTCTAGTAGTTCACCAGTCTTATTTAAGTTCTCATCAATTGATACACAGATAGACATATTGACTTCAGGCATGTGTTTTAGATAAGCGAATATTTCCGCAACTCCATTAGTAATACCTGTTACAACACCATCGCTATCAACGCTTGCAATGTTTGTATTTCTACTTTCCCAAACTATTTCTTGCATAGCCTCTGGAACATTAATTAGTTCAAAATCAACACCTAATGTTTGACCAGGTTCAATTGCACTTGTATTTTCAAAACGAAGTTCAAGTCTACTTCTTTCAATAATTACACGTAAAACTAAGTTACCTTTTGTACCTTCTGGAACTACTGTAACAAGGTTTTCAACAGTATAATCATCGGCAACAGGATTAATTTGCCAACCGAAAAATGCATATCCCGGACAATCAAATGTTGGTAAAACAATTGGTAGATCACTATTTTTATATTCTGTTGGGAAGTCACCATCAACATATTCTAAGTATTCATCAGATACTTCATATGTGATTTTATATACAACTTCTTCAACAGTTATATCTAAACTATATTCAAATCCACTTGCAGTTTTAACAGTAATTGTTGCAGTGCCGTGACTTTCAGCTTTTAATTTATTTGTTGAATTTACTGAAATTATTTCAGGATTTGAAGAAGTGATTTCATATTCTTCTTTTGCAGTTTCTGGTTTAAATTTAACAGATACACTTTGAGAATTACCTTGTTTCATACTATTAAACGCTAATACTTTTATTTCAGGTTTAACATTTACATTAACAGCAATCTTATTACTTTCATTTTCTAATGTAATAGTTGTTGAACCGATATCATTAATAGCAAAATTATTATCTGTTTTAGTAAGAACTAAAGAGTCTTCACAAGAAACATTAAACATTTGTCCTTCTAAAGATATACTATATTTTTCTTCACACTCTTTAATAAAACTATCTACTGTAATAGGTTCTTCTGATGTGTAAAGTATATCTAAATCAACAGAATATTCATTAACAACTGTTTCTTCTGGATTATTATTTGGATTATTTTCTCCTGGATTATTTCCGTTTGAAGAATTGTTTTTATTACATGATGTTAATACAATAAGTGCAAATAATGCAATAAAACATAAAACAATATTTCTTATTTTTTTCATATTTCCCTTCTCTTTTCTTTATAATATAACTTATTATATCACATTTACGCTTTATGCAAGTTTAAAACGATAAAAAACCTGTCAAAATGACAGGTTTATTTTTTAGGTTTAAAGAAATTTTTAATCTTATCAAAGATTTTATTTCCTTTTGTTTCATCAGTTTTAGCAAGATCATTAAATAAATCTTTTTGTTTAGATGAAAGATTTGTTGGTGTAATAATTTTTGCAATAACGTATTGATGACCAGTTCTATTGTTGACTTTACTTGCAATACCTTTACCTGAAAGTTTGAACTTAGTACCATGTTGTGTACCAGCCGGAACCTTTAATACAACAGCACCAGATAAAGTTTTTACTTCTAGAGTTGTACCAAGCGCTGCTTGAGAGAAAGTAAGTGGTAATTCAACATAGATGTCATTGCCATCTCTTTCGAAGACTTCATGTTTTTTAACATTAACTTTGATTAATAAATCCCCACTAGGTCCACCATTTAGACCTGCTTCTCCTTCGCCAGATACTCTTAAAGTTTGTTCATCATCAATACCAGCTGGGATATTAACATTAATTTCTTTAGAAACTCTTGTTCTACCAGCACCAGCACATTTTTCACAAACTTTTTTAATTTTTTTGCCAGTTCCTTTACAATCAGGACATGTTGTTTCGGTTCTAAAACGGCCAAATAATGTTTGTTGATCAACAACAGTTCTTCCAGTACCACCACATCTAGGACAAGTTACAATATCACTATGTGAGTGTGCACCAGTACCACCACATTGAGTACATTCATCTAATTTATTAAGTTTAACTTTTTGTCTTGTACCAAAAGCAGCTTCTTCAAAAGTAATAGTAACTTCTTGATAGATATCTCTACCTTGTTTTTTCGCATTAGCAGTTTGCGTTCTTCTGCCTCCGCCAAAGAATGAACTGAAAATATCTTCAAAACCGAAGCCATCAGCACCGCCAAAGCCACTGCCGCCGCCTTGGAATCCGTTCATATCTTCAGTACCGAATCTATCATAATTTTCTTTTTTTGCAGGATCACTTAAACAGTCGTATGCAACTTGGATTTCTGCAAATTTTTCTGTAGCATTAGGATCAGTGCTTACATCAGGATGATATTGTTTTGCAAGCTTACGATAAGCTCTTTTAATATCTTCCTGACTAGCATCTTTTGAGACTCCTAAGACTTCATAATAATCTCTCTTATTAGCCATATTTTATCTCAGATTAGAAAAATTATTACTTAATGTCTTCGTAATCTGCTTCTACTGTATTATCGTCTTCTTTAGTTTGTTCATTTGAACCAGCTTCTTTAGCTTGTTGTTCTTTTTGAACTTTTTCGTAAGCTTTAACAGCAATACCTTGTGCAGCTTTTTCTAATGCTTCTTTCTTTGTTTTAATTGCTTCTAAATCTGTACCTGCTAAAGCGTCTTGTAAATCTTTTTTAGCAGCTTCAACTTGTGTTTTTTCTTCTTCAGTTACTTCTGCACCTAAATCAGCAATTGATTTATCTACTGCAAAAATAATTTGTTCACATTGGTTACGTAAATCAGCTTCTTCTTTTCTAGCTTTATCGCTTGATGCGTTTTCTTCAGCTTCTTTAACCATACGATCAATTTCTTCTTCAGATAATCCAGAACCACCGCTAATAGTGATTGTTTGTTGTTTACCTGTACCTAAATCTTTTGCACTAACGTGTACGATACCATTAGCATCAATGTCGAATTTAACT
Source organism: uncultured Bacilli bacterium (assembly GCA_904501965.1). Classification (GTDB taxonomy): domain Bacteria; phylum Bacillota_I; class Bacilli_A; order ML615J-28; family CAG-313; genus CAJGCS01. The sequence goes on from CAJGCS010000009.1 coordinate 12,574, forward strand.
TCGATTTGAGGAACACCACGAGGAGCAAGAGGAATACCAGTTAATTGGAAACGGCCTAAAGTTTTATTATCTTGAGCCATACTTCTTTCGCCTTGTAATACGTGAATTTCAACACCTGGTTGGTTATCAGCAGCTGTTGAGAAAATTTGTGATTTAGTTGTAGGGATAGTTGTATTTCTTGGAATTAATACAGTACTTACACCACCTAATGTTTCAATACCAAGTGAAAGTGGAGTAACGTCTAATAATAATACGTCTTTAACGCTACCTGATAATACACCACCTTGAATAGCTGCACCCATAGCAACTACTTCATCAGGGTTAATACTACGGTTAGGTTCTTTATTTAATTCTCTACGAACTAATTCTTGAACTGCAGGAATTCTTGTAGAACCACCTACTAATAATACTTGATCAAGTTCAGATGCGCTTAATTTTGCATCTCTTAAAGCTTGACGAACAAGTTTAATTGTTTCATCTAAACGACCTCTAATTAATTCTTCAAATTTTGCTCTTGATAAAGACATTTCAAAGTGAACTGGATTATTATCTTCATCAATACAAATAAATGGTAAATTAATATCAGTTTTTGTAACACCACTTAATTCTTTTTTAGCTTTTTCAGCAGCTTCTCTTACACGGTAAGCTGATGATCTAACTTTAGATAGATCCACACCAGTAGCAATAAAGAATTCATCCATTAAATGTTTCGCAACAATATTATCAAAGTCATCACCACCTAAATGGTTGTTACCTGCTGTTGATAATACTTCAAAAGTACCATCCGCAAGTTGTAGGATAGATACGTCAAATGTACCTCCACCTAAGTCATATACTAAAATAGTTTGTTCTTTATCTTTTTTGTCTAATCCATATGCAAGTGCTGCAGCTGTTGGTTCATTAATAATACGTTTTACTTCTAAACCAGCAATTTTACCAGCATCTTTAGTTGCTTGACGTTGAGAGTCATTGAAATATGCAGGAACAGTAATAACTGCTTCTGTTACTTTTTCACCAAGATATGCTTCTGCAGTTGCTTTTAAGTTTTGAAGAATCATTGCAGAAATTTCTTGTGGTGTATATTTTTTACCATTTACATCTACTTTGTAACTTGTTCCCATTTCTCTTTTGATTGAAGAAATAGTATTAGGATTAGTTGCCGCTTGACGACGTGCAACTTCACCAACTTGAATTTCACCATCTTTAAATGCAACAACAGATGGAGTTGTTCTTAAACCTTCTGGATTAGCAATAACTTTTGCTTCTCCACCTTCCATAACTGATACACATGAATTTGTTGTACCTAAGTCAATACCAATAATTTTTGCCATAATTTATATACCTCTTTCTATTTAAAAATCTATAATTATTTACTTACTTTTACCATGCTAGGTCTTAAAACACGATCTTTATACATGTAACCTTGCATAACCACTTCTACAACTTGACCTTCTTCCACCCCTTCAACTTCTATAGTCTCAATAGCTTGGTGGATATTAGGATTAAATTTTTCACCTAAATCTTTAATTTTTTGAACACCATAATCGCTCATTACTTGTTGTAATTGCATATTAATCATTTTGAATCCTAATAAATATTTTTTTAATAATTCATCTTCAGTGTTACTACTTACTGCTTTATCAAAAATATCTATTACATTGATCATATCCGATAATAAAGTTTGATTAGCATATTTTCGATCTTTAATTCTTTCATCGTTTGTTCTTCTTTTAAAATTTTCAAGTTCAGCACGATCAAGTAACATTTCATTTTTTACATTTGCAAGTTCTAATTCTAAGTTTGCGATTTGTTCTTTTAATTCTTTTATTTTCTTTTTTTCTTTTACAGGTTTTTCGTCTGTTTCATTAATTTGTTGAATCTCTTCTTCAACTTCTTCTGTTTTAGATTCAACTACTTCTTCAAGTTCGTCTTTTTCTTCTTCGCGGTATCTATTGTTTTCCACCATTTCACCTCTTTTACATTATGTTTTTAATGTTCTTTGCAATATACTCAAGAAGTGGAATTATCTTCGAATATTCCATTCTTGTTGGCCCAAAAATCGAAATTGCACCTTTATGTCCATTACTACTTTCATAAGGTACAGTAATAACAGTACAATCTTGCAATGCTTTAATTTCATTTTCTTGACCAATTCTAACGCTAATTCCAGAATCGTCAAGTTTTACAACTTTTAAAATTTCTTTCTTTTCAATTGCATCAAATAAATCTTTAACTTTATCAATATCTTGGAATTCAGGTTGTCTTAAAATATTTGATTGACCTGAAATATGATATTTATCTGCAGCCATTTCTTGGAAAGCCGAAACAATTGCATTAACTAGATCTTCACGATATCTCATGAAATCCATAATTTCTTCATTGTTTAGTTCGTCTTTTAATTTTTGATCAATTTCACTAACATAACAATTATGTAAAATTTCATCTAAAATATTGACAACTCTTTCAATTTCTTTAAAACTTA
>CAJGCS010000010.1 GCA_904501965.1 uncultured Bacilli bacterium
ACCAAATTTGGGTTGCTAGCTTGAGGGGTTTACCCGTTCCACTTCTTTGTTTCCAAAGAATTCGTCTCTGTGGCACTTTCAGAACTACACCATATTGTAAACAACTTAGGTTTCATTCGCCGTCTTAGTTTCCTAAGCCATAACTTATTTATTCGTTATGCACAAACACTACAGACATCGCAGTCTGTGCTAGTATGGACTTTCCTAACAATAAATTGCTCGATTACACACACATTATAGTTTTTTTAATTCTTCTTTTTCTGCAAGGTTATCAATAGTTATTGCACCAATTCCAAGTAAACCAGGGCCAGAATGAGCTCCGATACATGGTGCTATTGGAGAATAACCAACAGATACTAATTTATGACTGAACTTTGTTTTTAATGTTTCAATCATACTTTTGATTTCATTAGGTCTTCCAGAATCTTGTGCAAGGAAAATTACTTCTTTTGCATTAGCGATTCCTTCTTCTACTAAATCAAATTCACGTTTTAATGCTTTATTTAATGTACGCACTTTTTCATGAATTTTTAATAATCCTGAGTCATCGCCTAGGAATATAATTGGTTTAATTTTCATAATACCACCAATAAAACCTAAAGCGGCGCTTAGTCTACCATTTTTCACTAAGTATTGTAAGTTGTCAACAACAAAATACGCAAATGTATTATCTTGCATAATTTTTAATTCCTTAAGAATTTCTTCAGGTTCATAATTTTTATTTGCAAGAATTTCAGCATATTTAGCAAGATAAGCTTGCATTATGCATGTTGTATGGCAAGGAAAAATGTGAAAATTTACCCCTTTTGCATATGAATCCCCATTCACAAATAAGTTGTTACCATAACCAGATAAACCCGTAGATAAGGGAATATAGACAACATCAGTACAGCCCTCTGAAACGCATTCTTTTACACTGTTTATAATTTCTGAAGGATATGGGGCACTTGTAGAAGGTATAATATTTGATTCACTAATCATATCATAAAATTCATATGCATTAGTATCCTTACCATCTAATAAAACTTTTTCCCCATAATTAATCGGAATCCTAGCGATTTTTATATTGTGTTCAAAATGCATGTACTCAAGGCCAGCACCACTATCAGTGATGATTCCAACCTTTTTCATGATTAGTCCTCCTTAACTTCTTTTTTTAATGCATCCTTTCTTGATAAAACAAGTTTGCCTTTTTCATCAATTTTCATTAACTTAACAATAATTTCATCACCAAGTTGAACAACATCTTCAACTTTAGCAACACGACGATCTTCTAAGGCAGAAATATGAACTAAGCCTTCACAACCAGGCCATAACTCAACAAACGCACCAAAGTCCATAATTTTAACAACTTTAGCTTGATAAATAGTACCAACTTCAGGAACTCTTGATAAATCAACAATGATTTTGATTGCTTTATCAATCCATTCAGTATCGGCATGCATTACGAATACGCGTCCATCTTGTTCAATATCAATTTTAACATTATTGCATTTTTCAATAATTTCAGTAATAACTTTACCACCGCTACCAATAACGTCACGAATCTTATCAGGATTAATTCTGATCATCTTAACTTTTGGAGCAAATGCACTTAATTCTTTACGAACTTCAGGAATTGTAGTTAACATATGACTTAAAATTTGCATACGACCTTTTTTAGCTTGAGCTAAAGCTTCTTTTAAGATTTCAGGTGTAATACCTTTAATTTTAATATCCATTTGTAAAGCAGTAATACCATCTTTTGTACCTGCAACTTTAAAGTCCATATCACCATAATGGTCTTCTAAACCTTGGATGTCTGTAAGAATAGTATACTTACTACAATTATCATCTTCACTAATTAAACCCATTGCAATACCAGCAACTGGTGATTTAATAGGAACACCTGCAGCCATAAGTGCCATAGTACCAGCACAAATAGATGCTTGAGATGAAGAACCATTTGATTCTAAAATTTCTGATACAACACGTACTGTATATGGGAATTCATCTTCACTTGGCATTACTTGTAATAATGCTCTTTCACCTAAAGCACCGTGACCGATTTCACGTCTACCAGGTGAACCATATCTACCTGTTGAACCAACTGAGAATTGAGGGAAGTTATAATGTAACATAAAACGTTTGCCATCTTCTTCACCTAATCCATCAATAATTTGGAATTCATTTAAAGATCCAAGAGTAACTATTGATAAACTTTGAGTTTGACCACGAGTAAATAATGCAGAACCATGAGTTCTTTCAAAAATATCTACACGTGAAGATAAAGGTCTGATTTCATCAATAGCACGTCCGTCAGGTCTAATTTTATCGTTTGTAATTAAACGACGTACTTCTTCAGCTAAAATATGTTCAAGAACCATATTAACATATTTCATGTTTTGTTCAGCATCTTGTAATGGTAAGTTTTGTTCAGCAAATAATGCTTCAAAGTGTTGTCTTGTTTCTTCATTAACTGCTTCTACTGCAGCTTCACGAGCAAGTTTTTCATGAGTAGAAATTGCAGGAATTAAAGTAGGTTCAGCAAATTCACGAACTGCTTTTTCTAATTCTTCAGGAATTCTGAATAAGTTAACTTCGCGTTTTTCTTTACCAACAGCAGCAATAATTTCTTTTTGGAAGGCACAAAGACGTTTAACTTCTTCATGACCAAATAATAATGCACCTAACATATCGTCTTCACTAACTTGTTTAGCGCCAGCTTCAACCATGTTAATAGCTTTTTCAGTACCTGCAAGAGTTAAGTTAATGTCAGATTGTTCTAATTCTTCACATGTAGGGTTGATAATGTATTCTCCATTAATTCTACCAACAACTACACCTGCGATAGGACCTTCAAAAGGAATATCAGATACACAAAGAGCAATACTTGAACCAAGCATAGCACTCATAGCAGCTGAATAATCAGGGTTAGCTGACATAACCATGTTAACTACGTTAACTTCATCTTTAAACCCATCTGCAAATAAAGGTCTAATAGGTCTATCAATTAAACGTGAAACTAATGTTTCATGTTCAGTAGGACGACCTTCTCTTTTTAAGAAACCACCAGGAATTTTACCACCAGCATATAATCTTTCTTGGTATAGAACTGTTAGTGGGAAAAAATCTGTGTTCATTGTTTGATTACTACCTACTGCAGCTGATAAAACAGCAGTGTCATTATAACGAACTAAACAAGCACCATCTGCTTGTTTTGCAAGTTCACCAATTTCAACAACTATTTTACGACCACGTTGTAAGTATTCAAATACTTGTTTTTCCATTTTGTTCACTTAACAAATAAAATTTGTCCCTTTCTAAAATATTATATATTTTTTGCAATTGAAATCTTGTTTAACTAAAGAAATAGTATAAAGGGCACTAACGTGCCCCTTAGTGACTATTTTCTTAATCCTAATTTGGCAATTAGTTCACGATAACGTTGAATGTCTTTTTCTCTTAAGTAAGTTAATAAATTACGACGATGACCAACCTTTTTTAATAACCCACGACGAGTGTGGAAGTCATGAGTATGAACTTTTAAGTGTTCATTAATTTTGTTGATTTCATGAGTTAAAATCGCAATTTGAACTTCTGGAGAACCAGTGTCACCTTCACTACGCGCAAATTCACGAATAATAGTGGCTTTTTCTTCTTTGCTAATGCAAGCCATGTTTTCCTCCTTCTTCATATAAAATATGATAATAAATTTTTAGGCCTAATCCATGTGATACGATATAAGAATACATCTTACGGAAGAATCGTAAGACATAGCATATTAGGTCAAGATATATTATATACTAAAACGATATTTTTTGCAAGTAAAACCACCTTAATCATTCATATTTTAGTATAATATCTAAACAAGCTAATTTATCTTTTTCAATCTGAGTTTTAAATGCATCAAAATCACTAAATTTTTCTTCATTTCTTAAGTATTTTAAGAATTCAACTCTTATCACTTTGCCATATAAATCACCATCAAAGTTAATAATATGAGTTTCTAGACTTCTTTTACTAGTATAGTTAAAACTAGGATTATGTCCAATATTTGTTATAGCCGGATATTTTTTATCATCGATTAATACCCTGCATGCATAAACACCTGTTTTTAGTGATGCATATGATTCATCATATGAAACATTAGCTGTTGGAACGTTTATAGTTCTACCAATTTGTTTTCCATATACTACTTCTCCTTCAATATAAAAGGTTCTTCCAAGTAGTTTATTCGCAAGTTCTACATCACCATTGTTTAACGATTTTTTCACCCATGATGATGCTATTTTTTTAGATTCATAATTAACACTTTCAAGAATTTTTGTTTTAATTAATCCACCACTTAAGTTTTCTATGTCAAAAGCAGTTCCACTTCTTTTTTCCCCAAAACAAAAATCAAAGCCAACCACAACAAATTTAACGTTGTTATTAATTAAGTATTTTTCAATAAAATCAATTGGTTTTATTTTTGATACTTCTTTTGTGAACTTAATAACTAATAAATAGTCAAAGCCAAGTTTTTCAAAAAGTTCTTTCTTTTCTTTAAAAGGTGTTATATAAGTAGTATCAGTTTCATTAAGTAATACAGAATTTGGGTGTGGATCAAATGTTATTACAGCCTTTTTTAAGCCTTCCTTTTCTGCAATTTCTAAAGTTTTATTTAAAAGTGCCAAATGCCCTTTATGAACCCCATCAAACTCACCAATGGTTGCAACAAGATAATCATTTATTTTTGTATTATTATCTAAATAAATTAATTCCATACTGTCTCTGCCTTATAGTAATATTTTTTAATTTCTTCATTAAAAAATAACGTATAGATTGCTACTAGTTTATTTAGCGATTCATCTACAATTGCAATTTTATCAGGTGTATCCCCATATTTTTCTTTTACGAAACGGTATGATATCTTCATACCATTTTTTGCTTTCATAATTGATTCTTCATCACTTACTTTAAAGAATTCTTTTACTGCTTCAATCATTGAAATGATTTGGTAATTTCCTTGTTCAATATCTTCAATTGTAAATGAATCTTCAATAGTGAACATTCCGCATTCAACTCTTTCAAGGCCAGCTAAGACACTTGGAATATTCATTTTTTTACCGAAGTCATTTGCAATAGATCTAATATAAGTTCCTTTCGATACTTTAAAGTCAATATAAAAAGATACTTTCCCATCTTCTTTTATTAAATCACTTACACGTTTCGCTTTATAAACTTCAATCATTCTTGATGGAATTTCAACCTCTTCATTTTTTAAAGCATACTCATATAGTTTTTTACCATCTTTTTTTATTGCAGAATAAATTGGTGGATATTGAAGACTCTTTCCTAAAAAAGAATCTGCAACCTTATCAATTTCTTCTTCAGTTACATTAACTTGATCTAAAGTATCTACAACTTCACCTTCAAGATCATACGTTTTTGTTGAAAAACCAAGTGTAATTTTAGCTCGGTATTCTTTTATATCAGTTGTTAAGTATTGACAAAGTTTTGTTGCTCCTCCGATACAAAGAACTAAAATACCACTTGCAAGAGGATCTAGTGTTCCTGTATGACCAACTTTCTTTTCTTTTAATAATTTTCTTACCTTAAAAACAGCGTCATGGCTACTTATATTTAAAGGCTTGTTTAAAATAATTAATCCATCCATAATATCACCTTTTTTTCAAAATATATTATACCATAATTATGTTAAATTTAACATAAAATAGAAAAAGAAACTAAAACAAAAGTTTCAGTTTCTAATTTTCTTTTTGATTACTATATTGAAGACGATATAGTTGATAATAATGTCCGCCTTCTTTTAGTAATTCTTGGTGAGTACCTTGTTCTAAAATTCTACCTTTATGAAGTACGATAATTTTATCAGCATGTTGAATAGTTGATAAACGGTGAGCAACAATTAACATTGTTCCAACATTCATCATTTTATTAAGTGAATCTTGAATTAATACTTCTGTTTCAGTATCAATATTTGCAGTAGCTTCATCAAGAATCATAATGTTAGGCTTATGAGCAATTACTCTAGCAAAAGAGATTAATTGACGTTCTCCGGCAGAGAAGTTGTTACCTCTTTCAAGAACAGGTTCATCTAAGCCTTTTGACATTTTATTAACAATTTTATCTGCATTAACAAATTTACAAGCTTCAATAATATCATCTCTTGTAATACTTTCTTCTCGTAAAGCGATATTAGATCCAATTGTTCCAGTAAACATAAATACGTCTTGTAACATTTGACCAATTCTTGATCTTAAACTACTTAATTTAATATTCTTAACGTTGATACCATCTATTAAGATTTCACCTTTTTGAGCTTCATAGTTTCTAACAATAAGCGATAAAATAGTTGTTTTACCACTTCCTGTAGCCCCTACAAACGCAACAGTTTCTCTTGCATTAATTTTAAATGAAACATCTTTTAAAATCCAATTTTCTTCTTCATAAGCAAACCAAACATGTTTGAATTCAATTTCACCACGTATATCTTCTAGTTCAACTGCATCAGGATCATCAACAATTTCTGGTTCAGTTTCAAGAACTTCAGAAATTCTTTCAGCAGCAGCTAGTGAAGATTGAAGCAAGTCAAATTGTTCTACAATTTGTTGAATAGGATTATAAATCTTATCAATATATTGTGAAATAGTTATTAATAAACCAACTGTTAAAACGAAATTACTATCAATGATTCTGTTTGCAATAAGGAATGTAAGAATTGCTGTTGTACCAATATGTAAAACATAGATAGTTGGTCTAAATACAGCATTTGTAAATGTTTGTTTACTTTGATTTCTTCTTAATTCATCACTACATTCTTTAAATGTTCCAAATTGTTTTTCTTCTTGGTTAAAAGCTTGCGTAATTTTAATACCAGAGATATTTTCTGATAAATTTGCATTAACTTTAGAAATACTACTTCTTACATTACGATAAGCTCGACGAGCAAATAATCTAAATATGATAGATGCAACAATTACAAGTGGTGTTAATGCAAGAACCCAAATAGCCATTTCTACATTAACAAAGAACATTGCAATTAATACTCCAATGATTACTAATACGTCTTTTACAAGATTAATCATAACACTTGTATACATTTGACTAATAGCATCAATATCACTAGTAACTCTAGTTACAAGTTTACCAACAGGAGTATCATTAATTTGAGCAACAGCCCAACCTTCAATACGTGAGAAAACATCATTTCTAATTTTATAGATGATTCTTTGTCCGGCTTTTTGAAGTGCCATTGATTGGAAATATTGAATTACTAAACTTAAAATTAGAATTAAGAATAATACAACAATGCAAGCAATTAAATAATTGATTGGAATATTGTCGCTTCCTAAAATATTAAATATTTCCCCAAATACAAGTGGTTGTGCAAGGTCAAATAATACCGCAAATCCCATTCCTAAAAATGCAATAACGAAATATTTAGTATTTCCTTTTGCATATTTTAATAAAAGACTAATTAACCCTTTTTTTCTAGGGCCAGTAGTTTTCATATTAGTTTTATTAGCTTTTCTTTTGTGAACAAAATAAATAACAACACAAAGTAATATTAGCATGGTATCACCTCATGTTCTTGATCTTCTAGTTTTTGAAGATCAACAATATCTCTATACATTGGAACATTTTCATATAACTCATCATGCTTACCAATGCTTACTACTTTACCATCATCAACTAAAATAATCTTGTCTAAGTTTTGAATAGTTGATACACGGTGTGCAATGATAATTAAAGTTTTCTCTCCATGCATTTGTTTTAAATTATTAAGAATAGTTGCTTCAGTCTTTGTGTCTACTGCAGAAACTGAGTCATCTAAGATTAACACTTTTGAATCTTTTGCAAGAGCTCTTGAAATAGAAATACGTTGTTTTTGACCACCTGAAAGTGTTACCCCACGTTCCCCCATAACAGTTTCATATTGTTCAGGGAATTCCATTACATCGCCATCAACACCTGCTACTTTTGCATGTTTTCTTGCTTCTTCTAAAGAAAGCTTATCTTTACTAAAGGCAATATTATTTAAAATAGTATCACTAAATAAAAAGTTATCTTGTGGTACAAAAGATATTAACTCTCTAACATCTTTAATTGGAAGTTTCATAATATCAAAATCATCAATAAATACTGAACCTTCTTCAACATTATAAAGTCTTACAAGCAAGTCAACAATTGTAGATTTACCACTACCAGTTCTTCCGATAATACCAACAGCTTCACCTTTTTCAATAACAAAACTCATATCTTTTATTGTCGGTTCATCAACACCAGGATATGCGAAAGTAAGGTTTTTAAATTCAATTTTACCTTCAAGATTTGCGCCTTTTATTACATCTGGTGCATCTTTCACTAAACTATCACGTTTTAAAACAGTATCAATTCTTTGTAAACTGGCTTTACCTTGTGCCGAAATTGTAATCAGATTAGATAATGCCATCATCGGCCAAACAAGTGATGAAAAATAGCTAATGTATCTATTTAAATCACCAAGTGACATATAGTAAACGTCTGTTGTATTAGTTAAATATACTAAATAAGCACCAACACCACCAATTAAGATAATGATACTTGAAATAAGTAATGATACAAAGATACTAACAAGTACAGATAATCTTGCATGTTCTAGGTTTTTGTTTTGATTATTTCGATTAAGTCGATTAAATGCTATTAGTTCTTTTGTTTCTTTTACGAACGCTTTAACAACTCCAAAGCCAGAGAAGTTTTCTTGAGCAAAGTCAGATAAGTCACTATATGCTTTTTGACGAGCTTCCCATTTTTGTCTCATATACTTACTTACTAAAATGCCTAGTACTGCAAGTAATAATAATGGTGCAGCTGCTAGTAAAGCAAGAACTTTATTTAGCATAAACATTTTTGCAAAAGCTAAAATGCCTAAGAAAACAGCATCTACTAACATCATAATTGATTGAGAGAAACATTGTCTTACGATCATTAAGTCATTTGTATAAAGTGCCATTTGTGCACCTGTTTTATTTTCGTTAAAATATGTTTGATCTAAGTATTCCATTTTCTTAAACATTCTTTGACGAAGATCATTTGCAATCAAATGACCACAATTAAAAATGTTCATTCTCCAAAAAAATCTACCAAAAAACATAATTACGATGATTATAGCAAGATTTAAAATATTTTTAACTAAATAATCATATGTTAATGTTTTAGCAGTGATTTCATCAATAATATAACCTGATATATTTGGTATTTCCATTTGAGCAATATCAACAACAACAAGTGCAATTGCCCCCATTAAAAAGAAATACCAATACTTGAAATAATATCGATTAACGCTTTTACCAAAAAGCATATTATCCCTTCTTCCTAAAAATAAAAATCATTAGACTTATTATACCATAAATCACACTTGTGATTGTTAAAAAAAGCAATGTATAAACTAAACCCTTAAGTAAATTTAAAAAGGTTTAATTTATACATGCTTATTTTTTTAAATTTGTTATAAATTTTCTTTCAATAACAAAACCAATAATAATAAATAAAACAGTCATAACTATTTGATGATAATCCTCAATACATTTTATTAATTCTACAACTAGAATCAAAAAAGATCCTTTTAAAAAACCATCAGAAATAGTCAAAAACATCCTTGGAAACTTCTTTAAAAATTTGTCAATAATTTTAGAAAAGGCTAAAATCCCCACTAAAAACCCAAGTATAATCACAATAATTACTAAGAAATTTTCGTCTGTGAGCAATCGAAACTTGTTTGCACTATCAATTATTAGTTTAAACGATTTTAGAATTTTATCGTACAGACCAAAGATAAACATTAACATTGAACCACTAATGCCCGGTAATATAAATGCAATTGATGCAACCATTGATAAGAAAAATGTAATAAAAATATTAAAGATTGTTATTTTATCATCATAAAATGGCAATCGATAATTTCCTACCAAATTAAGACAAAATAATAATATTATTATAACTATTTTAATACCTTGGCCAATAAACGTATTTTTTTCTTCAGATCTTTTTCTAAAGATGTTCGAAAGCATAAAACCAATAAATAAAGCTAAAAATAAAGTTGGAAATAAATAAAAAAGTTTCATAAAAAGTATAACTGAAATAATTAGTCCAAGTATCATTCCAATTATAAATTTAAAATGTTTTTTTATTATTTTAATTTTATAAAACGAACTCAAAAGTTCAATTAAGTCTTCATATACTCCTAAACTTATCGCCATACTTGTACTACATAATCCAGGAATTATGTAAGTAATGCCTAGGATTATTCCTAATATTACCTTTTTCAATATTAATCACTTTCTTTTTTTTGTAAATTGTTATATAATTATATTATATATAGAAAATAATTATGAGGAAATAGTATGAATTATACAATATATCCAAGACCACTATCTGGTGTAATTAATGCTCCTTCGTCAAAAAGTATCATGCATAGAGTACTAATATGTGCAAGTTTTTCACATGGTAACACTATTATTGAAAATCCATTATACTGTTATGATACCTTAATGACTATGAAAGCACTAGAAAACATCGGTGTTACTTTTAAAAAAGATGATAATAAGTTAATTGTATATCCCCCAAAACAATATAAATTGCATACTGATTATATTGAATGTGGAAATAGTGCATCTACAATTAGATTCTTAATGCCACTTTATACAAAGCTTTTTAATAGTGTTGTATTTAAAGGTGACGAAAGACTAATGAAACGAATTGAAACTGAAGATTTAACAGAAATGCCTTTTGAATATTATATTCAAAATAATACAATCACAGTTTCAAACATTAGAACAATTAATAATATCACTATTCACAATCACAACACTTCACAACTTATTTCTGGTCTTCTTTTATACATTAGTATCATTAATAAGAAGAATTCAATTCATCTTGTTACAAACAATAATGAGCTTGATCCTTATATTGAACTTACACTTGATGTTCTTGCAAACTTTGGAGTTGTATCAGAGATTACACATCAAGATAACTTATTTACTATTTCCATTAATAAACATTTAACTTTCATTGAAGACTCATTTGGTAGACCTACTTTAAAAAGTTGCCATTACTATATAGAAGGTGACTATTCTTCCGCATCAAATATGCTTGCACTTGGTTTACTTGGGGACAATGTCATAGTTAAAAACTTATTCAAAACATCAAAACAAGGCGATAAAGCCTTTATCAAGATTTTAGAGTCCATGAACGCAGAGTTCCAAATTGGGATTGATGCGGTCCGTGCAATCAAATCTAATCTTACCAAAACAGAAATTGACCTTACTTACAATCCTGATTTAGGACCACTACTTATGGGAATTGCATCTGTATCAAAAGGAACTACATCTATCATTAATTATGAAAGATTAACATTAAAAGAAAGTAATCGTTTGATAGAGACAATAAACATCCTAAAAAGTCTAGGGGCTGATATTGAAATAAAGGATGATACAATCCTTATTCACGGAAAGCCAATGTTAGAAGGTGGAGTAACAGTTGATCCAATGAATGATCATAGATTACTAATGATGATTGTTGCACTAACAAATAAATATCAAGAAAGAGTGACAATATTAAATGCCGAATGTGTAAATAAATCTTATCCAACATTTTGGGAAGATTATCGAAAATTAAAAGGCGTTGCAGTTGTCTCTAATACTGAAGAAATAATGAGAGGGAATAATGAATAATTTAAACAAAACTCCCAAACATCTAAACTATCCTAATATTAATACATTGTTAATACATGAAAAAGGCCTTTTAAAAAATGGCTTTTTCTTTATAGAAGAAAATAAAAAATATTTATTCGTTATTGATGAGAATGTATATAAACTACATCAAAATATCTTTGTAAATCTTTCAAATAATGTGATTATATACTTATTTAATGCATGTGAAGAAAACAAATCATTTGAAGAATATAATAATATTCTTAACACACTTTTTGAAAATGACTTTTCAAAAAATGACTATATAGTTTCAATAGGTGGTGGCATCACAAGCGATTTATCTTTATTTGTATCAAGCACATATCAAAGAGGTATGAATATAGTTTTAATTCCTACTACCCTTCTTTCAATGGTTGATGCATCAATCGGTGGTAAATGTGGAATAAACTATCAAGGATTTAAAAATCAAGTTGGTTCTTTTTATTTTCCAAATATGATTATTATTGACGATGAATTCTTAGATACGCTTTCAGAAACTCAATTTAAATGTGGTTTTTCAGAAATAATTAAATATGGTTTATTATTTGATGAAGAAATGATATATTCAATCGAAAATAAATCATACTTTCTAGAAGTGCTTATTGATAAGTGTATTGATCATAAAATGAACACTATTAAAGATGATTTTTATGATAATTCAAAAAGAAAACTTCTAAACTTCGGGCATACATACGGCCATATACTAGAAAGTGCTTATAATTACTCTTTATCTCATGGTCATGCAGTTGCAATTGGTATGTATAAAGAAATTAAAGATAAAGAACTAAGAGAAAAAGTTTATAATTTACTTAAAGAATACTTTGATTTGGATTATAAATTAGATGAAGAAACAATTAAAAAATACATCACAAAAGATAAAAAAAGAAATTCAAACACAGTTGATGTTGTTTTATTAGAAAAAATTGGAAAAGCAAGAATAATTACAAAGAAAGTCGAGGAAATTGTAAATGAATACATTTGGTAAAAACGTTCAAATGACAATCTTTGGCGAATCTCATGGAGAAGCAATTGGCATCGTAATTTCTGGGTTACCTGCAAATCTTACAATTGACCACGAATTAATAAAGAAAAATCTTTTTGCAAGAACCACAAATAAACAAATTTCGACAAAAAGATCTGAATTAGACGAATATAAGATTATAAGTGGCTATTTTAACGAAAAAACTACAGGTGCACCTTTAACATTTATTATTGAAAATAAAGATGTTGATAGTTCTAGTTATAAAAAAGGTGTAATTAGACCAAATCATGCAGATTACCCTTTATACGTTAAATATGATGGCGCAAACGACTATCGTGGTGGTGGCACATCAAGTGGTAGACTTACTGCCTTACTTGTAATTGCTGGTTCTATTTGTGAACAAATATTAAGAAATAAAAACATTAATGTATATTCCTATATTAAACAAATTAAAGATATTAAAACATCTTCTTTTACAGATGAAGAAAAACTAGAAATCTTAACAAATAAAAGTATTGAACAGTTCATGCTAGAAGAAAATAAAGAACTAGATGCAATTAATCTAATAAAAGAAACTGCTAATATCGGTGATTCTTTACCAAGTGTAGCTGAAACTCTTATTACTGGTGTTGAAGTTGGTCTTGGAGAACCATTTTTTGATAGCTTCGAGTCTAGACTTTCACATCTTCTTTTCTCAATTCCTGGATTAAAAAGTGTATCTTTTGGGAACGAAGATTTAAATACTTTATATTCATCTGATGCAATAGATGAACTAACCTTTATTGATGGCGCTATTAAAATTAATTCTTCTAACCAAGGAGGGATTAATGGTGGAATTACAAATGGTGGTTTAATTAAGTTTACTACTTCTTTTAAAGCCCCTGCAAGCATTAATAAAGAATTAAATTCTGTTAATGTTTTAACACATGAAAATATTAAATTATCAACTACAGGTAGACACGACCCAATTATTGGTATTAGAGCATTACCTGTTTTAAATGCAGTCGCATATTTTACAATCTTAGATTTATTACTTGAGGCAAAGAAATATGAAGCAATTAGATGATTTAAGAAAAGAAATTGATAGTATTGATGAAGAGATAATGAATCTTCTTAATAAAAGATTTGATATCACAAATAAAATCGGTACTATTAAAAGAGCAAGCAACGAACAAACTTTAAATAAAGATCGTGAAAATGATATTTTAATTAAAGCTTTAGAACACAAAAACAGTACTCAAACAAAAAAAGTTTACGAATCAATCTTAGATATAAGTAAAGAATCACAAAAATATAATTCTTATCTTCTAATAAAAGATGCAAGTTATACTTATTCAACTTTAATTCATAATCTTTTTAATAATCCTTACTATAAAGCGCTAGAAAATATTTCATTAAAAGAATTATTAGAATCAGATAATTACCACTTTAAAGGTTTAAATATAACAAATCCTTATAAAAGTGAAGCTTATGAATATTGTCTTGCAAATGATATTGAGTTAGATAGCTATGCAAAAAGAACAAAAGTTATTAATTTAATTATCAATGGTGAAAAGAAAAAAGCTTATAATACTGATTATATTGGTTTTAAATCACTACTTGATTATCATAATATTTCTTTAGATAATTTAGATGTCTTAATTCTTGGAAATGGTTCTACTTCTAAAACTATAGAGGAAGTTTTAAAAGAATATTCTTGTAAAAGTGTACATATTGCTGTTAGAACAAAAAGAAACGATAACGAAATATACTTAAATGAAATTACTAGTCTTTCAAACATAGATGTTGTTATTAATGCAACTTCTTATGGTGTTTATCCAAATATTGAGTTAGATCCTTTAGTTGATTTAACTAATACTAATACATCATTAATAATTGATGTAAATTATAATCCAAACAGACCTTCTCTTGCATTAAAGCATCCTAATATTAAATATATAAATGGATTATTTATGTTAGTTGAACAAGCAAGAATTTCAGAAGAATTAATCATGGATAAAACTATTTCTATGGATGAAAGTATTAATGTTTATAAAAATGTTTTAAAACAAACACTTAACTTTTGTTTAATTGGCATGCCTTTTTCTGGTAAAACAACACTTGGAGAAATTTTAAGTCAAAAATATGGTAAAATATTCTTTGATAGTGATATAATCTTAAAGGAAGAAAGTTTATCTTTAGCTAAACTTCTTTCGCTTGGTTTAACTTTAGAAGATTATAGAGAATATGAA
>CAJGCS010000011.1 GCA_904501965.1 uncultured Bacilli bacterium
TAATAATATCTTCTTTTGTTTTTAATAATAAATTCATCTTGGAAACCAACTTCCGCTTTAACATGAAATTGTTCCTTTAAAATAGGAACAATTTTTTTTATTATATTTAAAAGTGGTGATTTAATTTGAAGTTTAACTCCATTTGAAGAAAGAATAATAGCTGATAAGCCTTGAAGTGCACCATAGATAAAAGCTATTTGTTCTTTTTTATTTTCAGTAATACTAAGTATTTCTTTTTTTACTTCACTTGCAAAGCTCATATATATTCCTTTCTTATTATTTTAAAATAAATTATTATTATTATGAATAATTTCAATTAGTTCAGATGGTTTATCAATAACAAATGTTGCACCTGCATTTGTTAGTTCTTCTTTACTTGACTTGCACCAAGTAACACCTATTGTTGGAACATTTGCATTAACTCCTGTTTCCATATCAATTGTCGTGTCACCAACAAATACTAGATTTTCAACGTCATACATTTTCATTGCTTGATAAATTCCATCAGGATCTGGTTTTGGAATAATCATTTCATAACCAATTATTGTTTCAATATATTTATCAATATTACAAAGTTCAATACTTCTTTTTACTGCTGAACCTACTTTATTAGAAACAATCATGATTCGGAAACCTTCTTCTTTTAATGTTTCTAACATTTCTTCGATACCATCAAATATTTCAATCATTTCAGCCATTATCTTTTGATTATGATAGCGATATCTTTCAATACAGTAATTTATCTTTTCTTCAGTATCAACATATTTTGCAAAAGTTTCTTTTAAACTTGGTCCAAAGAAAGATTCAAATTCTTGATCTGTTACTAAAACATCTGGAAACAATTCTTTAAAAGCAATTCGAAATGTCTTTTGAATTAAATTATATGTGTTTACAAGTGTACCATCACAATCAAAAGCAATTACTTTATTCTTCATTTTTGTTATCCTCATCAGTAACGATTATAACTTCCTTTTCTTTCTTTTTGTTTTTCTTGTTTTTACTTTCATTTGGGTTTAAAAGAATTGTTGAATCCATTCCATAAAGTGCATCATAACATGTGATTAACTGTATCTTTTTAACTCTTCTAACAATAAGCCATACAACACCTAGAATAATCATTATAGGTGTATAAATCATAACTACCTTTATTCCAGTACCATTAATCATTTGAGCATCTGTTCTTAGCATTTCAATAAAGAATCTAACAGTTCCATACCAAATTAGATAAAAGCTTACTCCATCACCAACATAAAGTCCTTTTTTAACAAAACGTCTTAATAACATATAACCAGTAAATCCTAAGAAGTTTGCAAGACCTTCATAGAAGAAACATGGATGACAATATCCCCAAATTCCTTCATATTCGATGAACATTCTATCCTTCATAACATCAGGGAAGAACCATAAGAAATCTCTTTGTTTTTCAAGTATTTCAAGTGGCAATATGCGTTCAGAACTACCTATAACATTTTCACTAATTGATTTTGCAATATCAAGATTTTCCATGCCGTTGACAAAGATAAATCCTCCGTGTGCTTCAAAGTTAAAGAAATTACCCCAACGACCAAGTACTTGTGAAATCATAATAAGTGGTAAAACAATTTCGAATAAATATAATGTTTTAATTTTTCGATATTTACAAAATATTGCAAGAGCAATACCCGCAAATATTACACCACCAGATATTGCAAGTCCCTCCAGTGCAAGGCCATTTTCTGTAATACCAATTATTGCTTTAAGATTTGGAATATAGTTTTGGTTGACAAACTCTGATGCTGTTTTTTCTTCTAAGATATTTGCAACTACAAACCATAAACGCGCACCAACAATACCAGCTACAACACAAATTAAAACACCTTCAAATAAGTGGTCACTTGTTAATCCAAGTCGTTTTGCAAAACCAAAATAACCAATAACAACAGATAAAACTACAGCCATTAAAATCATTATTGCATACCACTGAATTGGTACTCTATCAAATAGATTAATTGCTATTTTATATTTATCTAAATTTTGTCCAAAATAAGGATTATTAATATCAGCTACACTGATTAAATTATTAAAAATAGAATGAATTAAAGTCATATTATACTCTCTTTCTTTTTAAAAGGAATGTTATAATAAATCGTACTATTAAAAAAGATAGTACTGATCCTACAAGTAATAAAAAATTATTAATACTAATATCATAAAATAACAGAAGCGGTATACATGCAAGCATAAATGCAAGTATGTCTTCAACAATAAAGATTGTTGTAAGGGAATAAAGAATAAACTTTTGAAAATATCTGTAAATTAAAAACTTAAACAAATAATCAAAAATTGTAAATAAAGCTATGAAAACAAAAATAAAAGAACTATGATTAGCACTTACTGGTTTAAAAACAAAATAGCTTACGATTATTGTTAAAATATTTAAACATAAATAAACAAGCATATTAAGCCATTTATTATTTACAATATTCATTGTAAGACCAGCTATTTTTATTCGTTTTCCTTTTTTCTTATCAATGTCTTCTAAAAATCTTGATAGATCTTCCTCGTTATCGGGAAGATAGTATTCTTTTTCTTTGTCGTCTTTTTTCTTTTTTTGTTTTTCTTTATCCATTAGATCACCATGTTATATTTTATTACTAATTTATTATATCATAATTTTACTAATTATTCAATTTATATATATAGAAAAGCTACTCTTTAAAAGAGTAGCTTATTTGTTTTCTTTTTCAAACACTTTCTTTAAATATTCACCAGTGTAAGATGTTGGGTGTTTAATTAATTCTTCTGGAGTACCCTCAAATACAATTGTACCACCATTTGCACCACCTTCAGGACCAAGGTCAATAATATGGTCTGCTAGTTTGATTACATCTAAGTTATGTTCAATAATAACTGCAGTACCACCTGAATCAACAATAAAGTTAATCATCTTCATAAGTTTTTCAATATCATATGAATGAAGTCCCGTTGTTGGTTCATCAAAGATAAATAATGTTTTATCAGTAATCTTTTTATATAACTCACTTGCAAGTTTAACACGTTGTGCCTCACCTCCAGAAAGAGTTGTTGCACTTTGACCAAGTTTAATATATCCAAGACCAACATCATTAAGCGTTTGCAATTTGTTTCTAATTTTTGGAATGTTCTCAAAAAACTCACATGCTTCACTAATAGTCATATTCAGAACATCAGAAATTGTTTTACCCTTGAACTTCACCTCTAGAGTTTCTCTATTATAGCGTTTTCCTTTACAAGCTTCACATTCAACGTATACATCTGGTAAAAAGTGCATTGAGATTCTTATTACACCATCACCGCCACAAGTTTCACAACGTCCACCTTTTACGTTAAATGAGAATCTACTTTTTGTATAACCTCTCATTTTTGCTTCTTTAGTTTGTGCATAAAGATCTCTTATTGCATCAAATACGCCAATATATGTTGCAGGATTTGATCTAGGTGTTCTACCGATTGGTGATTGGTTAATATCAATTACTTTATCGATATTTTCAAGTCCTTCAATTGTATCATGTTTGCCAATAGTTGTTTTACTCTTATATACTTTCTTGCTAGCTGCATTATATAAAATATCATTTACAAGTGTTGATTTACCACTACCTGATACACCTGTTACTAAAACCATTTTTTGAAGAGGGAATGAAACATCTATATTTTTTAAGTTATTAGCTTTAGCTCCTTTAATAGTTACAAACTTACCATTACCAGTTCTTCTTTGTTTTGGAATTTCTATTTTTCTTCTTCCATACAAATAATCACCAGTAATAGAATTTTCAAAATGTTCAAATTCACTAGGAGTACCTTTTGCAACAACCTCTCCGCCATGAACACCTGCATATGGGCCAATATCAACTAAATAATCACATTCATGCATTATTTCTTCATCATGTTCTACTACAATTAAAGTATTACCTAAATCACGCATTTCTTTAAGAGCACTAATTAACTTATGATTATCACTTTGGTGTAACCCAATTGAAGGTTCATCTAAAACATATAGCACACCTGTTAGTTTTGAACCAATTTGACTTGCAAGTCTAATTCTTTGCGCTTCCCCTCCTGATAGAGTTCCGGCTGTTCTTGATAGGGTTAAGTATCCAAGACCAACTTGTTTTAAGAAGTGAAGTCTTGTTTTTATTTCTCTTAAAATTAATTTTGCAATTTGTTCTTCAGTTGATGTTAACTTTAGATTTTCTATAAATATAATTGCATCCTCAATTGATAAGTCTGTAAAGTCAAAGATGTTTTTACCATTTATTCTAACTGATAAAGCAGCAGGGGATAATCTTTTACCTCCACATGATGTACATACAACTTCACTCATATAAGAACCATAATACTCTTTTTGGAAAGATGATGAAGTCTCTAAGTATCTTCTTGTGATTAAGTTAGCAAGCCCTTCAATATGCTTATTCTTTCGCATTGTAATACCACCAGATGAAGTTATTTCATATTTGATTGGTTCTTTAGAACCATATAAAATTATATCTTTTTGTTCATCTGTTAAATCTTTATATGGTTTAAATACATCAATATGATAATAATCAAATAATATCTTATATTGTTGCCATTCGATTGCTTCGGTAAAAACGATGTTTTTTAAATATCTTATTGCGCCATCTGCAATAGATATATCTTCATTAGTAATAAGAAGTTCTGGATTTAATACAGAATTAAAGCCAAGCCCTTTACACTCTGAGCAAGCGCCAAGCGGAGAGTTAAATGAAAAGAATGTTGGTTCAAGTTTTCCCATTGTAAAATCACAATAAGGACAACTAAAATGTTCACTAAATAAAATTCTTTCGTCGTTTACATCAACAAAGATTTTACCTTCTGATAGTTTACAGCCTGTTTCTAAAGAATCATAGATTCTTGATCTTGATTCTTTTCGTAATTTAAGTCTGTCAATTACAACTAAAATATTATGTTTTTTATTTTTATCAAGTGATATCTCTTCATCAAGTTCATACATTTCATCATCAATATAAACTTTTGAATATCCATCTTTTCTTAAAAGTTCAAGAGTTTTATCGAATGTTCCTTTTTTACCTTCTGCAATCGGAGCAAGTATTACAATTACACTTTCATAAGGATATGTATATATCTTATCAGTCATCTCTTCGATTGTTTGTGAGGATATTTCAATTCCATGTTCAGGACATGTAGGGTGACCAATACGAGCATAAAGTAAACGTAAGTAATCATAAATTTCTGTAATTGTCCCAACAGTTGAACGAGGGTTTTTGCTTGTTGTTTTTTGATCTATTGAAATAGCTGGAGATAAGCCTTCAATATAATCAACATCTGGTTTATCAACATTATCTAAAAACATTCTAGCATATGAAGATAAGCTTTCAACATATCTTCTTTGACCTTCTGCATATATAGTGTCAAATGCTAAAGACGTTTTACCAGAGCCCGATACACCTGTCATAACAATAAGTTTATTACGAGGAAGTACTAAGTCAACGTTTTTTAAGTTGTTTACTCTAGCTCCTTTAATAACAATATTTTTGTTTATATCATATCTATTTCCTTGCATATATACCTCCTATTTAATAAGTGGCTTAATATCTTATTATACCATAAATATATATATTTTTAAAATCTACTGATAATTTTTTTCTATATTTATATTATATCCAAATATATATAAATATAAATTATCACTAAATAAAAAAGTATGAGCATATGCTCATACCTTTATATATATTCTTTTACCATTTCTTTAAACTCAGCTTCGCTTATTACCCTTATTCCTAGTTCTTGTGCTTTTTTTAGCTTTGATCCAGCAGCTTCTCCTGCAAGCACAAATGTTGTTTTTTTGCTTACGCTAGAAGATGTCTTACCGCCAAGGCGTTCGATAATGTCGCTTGCTTCGTCTCTTGTAAAAGTTTCAAGTGTGCCTGTTAAAACAAATGTCATACCTTCAAATAAATTTACAGTTTCTTCATAGATTGGTTTTGGATCAACACCTAGTAAAAGCATCTTTTTAATAAGTTCGATATTTTTATTATTACCAAAATATTCATAAATACTAGCAGCCATAACAGAACCTATATCATCTATTTGTGATAATTCATCAGGTGTAGCAACAGCTAAGTCTCCTAAGGTTGGATATTTTTTAGCAAGATTCTTTGATGCTTTTGCACCGACAAAACGGATACCAAGGCCAAAGATAAATTTATCTAATGTGTTTGTCTTTGATGCTTCAATTGCATTAAACAAATTCTCTACTTTTTTCTTTCCGAATCTTTCGATATTCATTATTTCATTTTCATAGTTTTTAAGTAGATATATATCTGATATGTCTTTTAAATACCCTAAATTATAAAGCGTTTCAATTTGTTTTTCTCCAAGACCTTCAATATCCATTGCAACACGTGATGCAAAGTGAATAATACCTTCTAATATTCTTCCTCCACATTCAGTATTATGGCAGTAGTGTTCGGCTTCATTTGCTTTCTTCTCAAGTGGTTTCCCACACATTGGACATGTCTTAATCATTTCAAATGGACTAAGTCCTTCTGCTCTTCTAGAAAAATCTACTTCTACTACTTCAGGAATAATTTCGCCAGCTTTTCTTACTCTTACATAGTCACCTATTCTTATATCTCTAGATATAATAAAGTCTTCGTTATTTAGCGTTGCACGAGATACCATAGTACCACCAACATAAACAGGGTCAAGTACTGCATTTGGTGTAATGATACCAGTTCTACCAACTGTAAAGATAATGTTTCTTAAAACAGTTGTTACGATTTCAGCTGGGAATTTATAAGCAATTGCCCATTTAGGAACCTTTACAGTGTAGCCTATTTCATCATGTAAATCCATTTCGTTTACTTTTATTACGATACCATCTGTTTCATATTCAAGAGTTTTTCTTTTATCTTTATATTCTTCAATATAATTAATAACTTCTTCAATATCCTTACAGTGTCTATAATGAGGATTTACATTAAAGCCAAGACTTTTCATAAACTCCATTGCGCCTACTTGAGTATTAATATTATAGTTTTCTGGGTTTACTAGAGTATATGCAAACTGTTCAAGTTTTCTTTCTTTTGTAATTGATGCATCAAGTTGTCTTAAACTTCCACCAGCTGCATTTCTTGGGTTTGCAAAAAGTGGTTGATTTTCTTTTGCACGAATTTCATTAAGGTTGGTAAATACGTCTTTAGACATATATACCTCACCTCTAACTTCAACATCAATATGTTTAGATAACACCTTCGGAAGTTTATTTACTTTTAAAATATTGTTGGTAATATTTTCTCCAATTACGCCATTACCTCTTGTTGCACCAAGTACTAAAAGGCCATCTTCATAGTGAATTGAACTAGCAATTCCATCAATTTTAAGTTCAACTACATATGTATAGTTATTTACTACCTTTCTTATCTTATCGTCAAATTCACGAAGTTCATCATAACTAAATGCGTTTGCAAGTGATAACATTGGTGTTTCATGTCTTATTTCTTGAAGATCTGTTTTTAAGAAAGCACCAACTTGTTTAGTTGGTGTATCAGGGTCAATATACTCTGGAAACATTTCTTCAAGGCGCTCTAGTTCACGCATTTTTGAATCGTATTCAATATCATCAACAGTTGGATTATCTAAAACATAATATTCGTAATTATATTGTTTTAACTCTTTTGTAAGTTCTTGCATTCTTTTTTTGGTATCATTACTCATTAGTTTCTTGATCCTCCTCATTTAAGAATTCAATTATACGAGATATAGTTTCACTTTGATCCGAAAAGCGTAAAAACAAGTGACTTGCCATTGGAATACCAATATATTTTTTTATTGGGTTGGCACAAGAATTTAAAATTGTTTCTACAGTATCTTTTGGAACTAGCTCATCAAGCTCGCCTCTTACAACAAGTAAAGGTGCTTTGATTTTTTCTTTTAATTTATTATTTGCATCAATAAATTGTAAAAAAGTTTTAAATGTTGAAAAAGTAAATCTAGTAGTAAAACGATACCAAATATATCCAAAGTCAGCTTTGAATAAAGTTTTTGTTTCTTCTTTTGTCTTTTTTACTTCTTCTTTTTCATATTCTTTTTCAACACTTTTCATATATTCCCTCATAACTTTAGGGAAATCAAAGTTTAAAAACTTTATTGAAGGTGAAATAAGGACGACTTTATGAAAGTTATATTGTTTTGCAAGATATGATGCCATTACACCACCAAGTGAATATCCAATTAAATCAACGATAGAATCTTTTGTATATGTTTCAATTACTTCATATAACATTTCTACTGTTTCTTTAAATGTGAATGTATATATTCTATCTATTGATACATGTCCAGGCATCTGACAAATTACTACTTCGTCATAGTGTGCTTTAAGTGACTTTGGTAACATACCAAAATCCGCAGCATCACCTAGATATCCATGCAATAAAATGCAAACCTTTCTCATAAATTTCGTCCTCTTTTTTCTTATTTAATTTTTGTTATAGTTGGATGGTTCTTTGTTAACTTTTTAATTTCAGAACCTTTTTCAAATAATACTTTAATAAATCTTTCGTCAGCTTCTACAACAATACCATATCCAAAAAATGTATGAACTACTTTTGAACCAACCTTAATTTCACCATTATCTGTAGCGGCTTCAGTTTCTTTTTCATTTGCTTCTTTTACTTCTTCTGGAATGATGTATTCTAACATAAATCGAGATTTATTATTTTTAACAACACGGCCGTAAATAAGTCTTCTACTTGCACTTGATAAATATAGTTTTTCTTTAGCTCTTGTTACCGCTACATATGCAACACGGCGTTCTTCTTCGATATCAGATTCATCTCTGATTGCAGGGAAAATTCCTTCTTCCATTGCAACTAAAAATACTACTTTAAATTCAAGTCCTTTTACTGAGTGTATTGTTGATAAAACTACACCTTTAGCATTTTCAGTCTCAGTTGATTGATCAAGCACTACTTCATCAAGACCAACTTGAATCTTTTCTTTTTGACTAATACCATCAAGTGAATATATTTCATCAACATGATATAAAACAGATTTAAATTCTTGAACGTTTTCAATACGATTAGCTTCACCAAAGTCTTCATCTTTAAGCATTGCTAAATATCCTGTTTTTTCAAGCATTAAATCAAAGAAATCTTGTAAATCCATTGTTTCAATTACATTTGCAAGTTCTTCAATCATTGTTTTAAATGATTTTAATAAACCATTTTTAGTAGTTGGGAACTTTTCATATAAATCATCAATCGCATCAAATAAACTTAAATTGTTATCAACCATATGTTCAAAAACATTATCAAGAGTCTTTTGACCAATACCTCTTGCAGGTGTATTGATAATACGTTTAAAGTGAATTAATTTAGTTGGATCAACGATAAATCTTAAATAACTTAAAACATCTTTTACTTCTTTTCTCTTTAAATAAGAAAAGCCTCCATATATATTATAAGGTATTCTTGATTCAATAAACCCAAGTTCAAAAGGTCTTGATATTGCACTATTTCGATATAATATTGCGATTTCATTTGGTTCACAATAATTATTTGCTAGTAAATGTGCAATTTCATTTACAACATATCTTGCTTCGTCTTCGAAGTAATATGCTTCATGAATAATAATATCTTTAGTAGAGCCTTTAATTTCACTAAATAATTCTTTTTCTTCACGTAGTTTGTTATTTTTAATAAGTGCATTAGCACCTTTTAGGATATTGTTTGTTGAGCGATAGTTTTGAACTAGTTTAAACTTTTTTACATTTGGATATGCTTTTTCGAAATCAAACATATTATCGTAACAAGCTCCCCTAAATGAGTAGATACTTTGGTCATCATCACCTACAACAAACACATTTGCTTTTTCTCCTGCTAAAAGTTTAACAATATTGAACTGTGTTTTATTTGTATCTTGGAACTCATCTACTAATATATAACGATATATATATTGATAATAATCACGTACACTTTCATAGTTTGTTAAAAGCTCAAGTGTTAATACAAGTAAGTCATCAAAGTCTACTAAATTATTTTCTTTTAGATATTCTTGATATTTCTTATAAACATTTTCTTCATCTAAGCTTAAATCTCTAACTGAGTTTTTAAAGTCACTTATTGCTTTTAAAGCAGCACGTGGATGAAGAGTCTTTTTATCGATATACATATCTTTTAAGATTTCAGTAATTAGTTTTACTGCTTCATCTTCATCGATTATTTCATAATCTTGTCTAAAACCTAATTTAACAATATTCTTTCTCAAAATCCTAGCACATAAAGAGTGGATTGTTGAGATATTTACATAACTATCCGAAACTGCGACAACTTTGTTTATGCGTTCACGCATCTCTTTAGCGGCTTTATTTGTAAATGTGATTGCAAGAATATTTTTTGGAGCAATATTACAATCATTAATCATATGTACAATACGAGAGATTAATGTTTTTGTTTTACCAGTACCTGCCCCCGCAAACACCATTACTGGGCCCTCTACAGCCATTACCGCTTCTAATTGTTCCTTATTTAAGTTTTCTAAATATTCAGCCATTATTTCACCGTAAATGATGATTTTAATTCTGCGATTCTATTAAAGATTAAATTATCTTTAGTTGAATCTTTATCAGTTGTATAATATCCATTTCTAATAAATTGATATTTGTCTTCAGGTTTAGTATCTTTCATGCTTTCTTCAACGAAACCATGTTTAACAACCCATGAGTTCGGATTTAGTCTTTCTAAGAAATTATCTGTAGATACTTTTTCATCTAAGATTAGTGGTTCGAATAAATTAAATGTTGCAGGAAGAGCACTAGATGCATCAACAAAGTGAATATTACCATTTGGCTTTCTTTCATTAAATCCTGTACCAGATTTTGTTAGTGGATCATATGTACAGTGAATTTCAATGATTTCACCATTTTCATCTTTGATTACTTCATTACATTTAATAAAGTATGCATGCATAAGTCTAACTTCAATTCCTTTTGCAAGACGTTTCCAATGTTTGTTTGGTTTTTCTTCAATGAAGTCATCTCTTTCAATATAGATATTTCTAGAAAAACTTATCTTTCTTGTTCCAAGTTCAGGATTTTCTGTGTTGTTTGGTGCATCAAGGTATTCAACCTTGCCTTCTTCATAGTTTGTAATAACAACCTTTAAAGGATTAACAACAACATTAGGGCGAACTGTAGTAAGTTTTAAATCTTCTCTTAAGAAATGTTCAAGCATTCCATAATCAACTGTTGAGTTAATTTTAGATAAACCAGTTGATAAAATAAACTCTCTAATTGCATTTGGAGTAAAGCCTCTTCTTCTTAAACCTACAAGTGTTGGCATTCTAGGATCATCATATCCAGTAACAAGATGTTCATCAACTAATTGTTTTAAGTATCTTTTACTCATTAACATATGTGTGATACCAAGACGTCCCCATTCAATTTGGCGAGGTTTAGCTTCTACTTCACAGTTTTCAATAACCCATTCATAAAGTGGACGGTGATCTTCGAACTCGATACTACATAAAGAGTGTGTAATGCCTTCAAATGCATCTTGTAGTGGATGAGCAAAGTCATACATTGGGTAAATACACCATTTATCTTTTGTTTGATGGTGTGATACATGCATTATACGATAAATTACAGGGTCACGCATATTAATATTAGGGCTAGCCATATCAATTTTTGCACGTAGTGTTTTTTCACCATTACCATATTTTCCTTCTTTCATTTCTTCAAATAAACGAAGGTTTTCTTCAATAGTTCTATTTCTGTATGGTGATTCTTTACCTGGTTCACTAATAGAACCACGATATTCAGATAATTGCTCTTGATTTAAATCACAAACGAAAGCTTTTCCTTTTTTAATTAAAAGGCAAGCTTTTTCATACGTTGCATCAAAATAGTTAGAACCGTAGTTAATTGTTCTTGGTGTATAACCTAGCCAAGCAATATCTTTTTTGATTGCTTCTACGTATTCTGTATCTTCTTTAGAAGGGTTAGTATCATCAAAACGAAGATTTGTTCCACCACCAAAATATTTTGATAATTCAAAGTTTGTAATAATTGCTCTTGCATGTCCAATATGAAGATATGCATTTGGTTCTGGTGGGAATCTTGTAAGAATTGATTTTACTATTCCTTGTTCTAATTCATTTTTCATTATTGTTTTTATAAAATTTGAATTTTCCATTATCGGTTTCCTCAACTAATCTTTATTATATTTTTTGCATTGGTATATTCTTTATATATATCAATTAGTAGTTTTTCATCAATGTCTTTATATGTATCCTCAAAGCAAATAATCATAACATATATACTTTTTGTATTACTATCAACTGAGGTTCTTAAAGTATCACTAGATGGGCATCCAAAAGGAGAATCTTGGTCTTCATAGACAGGGATTTTATCTACGTTTAATGGACCTCTATTAATTGTGATATATATATCGTCCTTTGTTCCAAGACGAATATTTACATCACCTATAAGTTTATCTTTATCAACAACACATACAGATCTTTTTGTTAAAAGTGATAAGATGTTCCCCAAATCAATAATATCACCTAAACGATAAAGTTGTTGATTTTTTATGATTCTTCTCCATAAATTTTCACAAGCAACACGGGTATGACTTGGATCTTTCCCAAGTTTTTTATATCCGTTTCTTGACTCTAGTATTTTTTCTTCTTTTATTATTTCTTCTAGAGTATGCTTTGTTTTTAGATTTTCTACTGTTTTATTAATAAATTCAGTAGTCTTATCTGTTAATTTGTTTTCAACATCCATTGTGTAAGCAATAACTGAAAAATTAGGAAGTACTTTTAAAATATCTTCACTAATTGTTACTTTCATTTTTTAACTCCGCTAACTTTTCGCTTAATGATTCATATTCATCAAGTGATTTTTTTAAACTTTCCAAGTGTTCTTTTTTAGCTTCAACTAAAAGCATAAGTTCACGCTGTTTATTATATAAATCAGGTAAATGTTTTTCACATCTAATCTTTTCGTTAATAACAGAAACTACCATCATATCGTCTTTTGTTTTTGGGTATAACTCGATTTCTTTTATTAACTTTTCAAGTAAACCACTAAAACGTTCAATCTTACTTTCACGCTGTGCAATATTTTCATTAAGTTCATTAATCACAGGTCTTGCATATGGATCTAATACTTTTTCTCTTCTTGTTTCTTTCAAACTTACAAGTTCATCTTTTAAGACTTCAATTTCTTTTGAAAGAACATCTTTTTTTGTTAGTAGAGTTGTATATTCATCATATATTCTTTGATAACTAATATGAGACTCAATTGCTTTCATCGCAAAAGATGCGTATTCTTCAATCTGAGTTATATTTTTTGAAATAGTTTCTTCTAAACTTTCAATATTGCTTAACTCTGAAACATATGTTTCATATTCATTTTGTACTTGTTCAAGTTGCGCGATTCGAAGATTTAATAATTTTAATTCTGTTTCCTTTTTCATTTTTGCGCTTGTAGTTGTATCAATTGTTTCAAGCATAGATGCAAAGTCAACTTCAATTAACTCTTCAAGTGAATTTGAAATTTCTTTATTAACAAACTCTCTTATTTGCATGTAATTAATATGATCAACAATTTCTTTTACATGCTTTTGTTTAATATCTTTAAATAATTCTTCAAGTTCTTCTTGTGATATCTTATTTTGTTTTAACTGTTCTTTTTTATTGCTTAATTCTTCTTCTAAAGAAGTAATTCTTTCTTTAATTGAAACATCAGATAAATTTTTAATTTTTTCGTCAAGTTGTTTTTTTGCAATTTCTGTTGATTTATCTAAGTCTTCAAGTTCTTTATTTAAATAACTTGCTTTAATCATTTCATTATTAATATGAACATTTTGATCATAGAAAGAATTCTTAACAACACTTAAAATAAAATCCATATATTCAAGCGTTGATTCGTTTGATGCTTTACCAAGATGCATTACTAAATTATTATAGTATTCTACCGCATATCTTTTTGCATCAATAAGCATTTTATTAATTTCTTTAATTAAGTCAGTAAGTTCAATAATTTTTACTTGTAATACTTGATCAAGTTCTTCTTTTTCACATTCTAACTTTTCTATTGCTTCTTTTGTTTCTTCTAAAGTCAGATTTGTATCAGCTTCTTTTAAAGTAGCTAGTTCATTCGTTAACTCATTTATTTCTTCTTGTAAAGAAGAACAAACTGAAAATATTTGATTTTTTCTTTTTTTGTAGATTTCATCATGAGTATCTAAGTATTTAGATAAATAATAGTCATTTAATGATACTGGTTTATTATAGTCTTCATCAATTAAATCATGAGCTTCAAGTTTATTTTTAAGTTCTTGATTTTCAACTTTTAACTTTGTGTTTTCATTTTCTAATTGTTCTAATTGTTTAAGTAATGTTTTTTCATCATAATTATTCATCATAATAAATTGTCCTCATTTACTTCTTCTTTGTTTTTATTAATATCTACAATTCCACATTCAGTAGTAAGTAAAATACTTGATATCGAAACTGCATTACTAATAACTGCAATTGCAACACTTGTTGGGTCAATAATATTCATTTGACTATAGTCTTCAATAGTTTCGCTCGTTGCATTAAACCACATTTTATTATTTAATTTATCTTTAATACTTTCAAAAGGAATGCCACAATTTTCAAGTATCTGGAAGAAAGGTTTCTTTAAAGCACTAATTAAAAGTTCTTTAGACGGAGTGTGTTCTTTATATTTATCACTTTTTAACTCTTCACTTATTTCAAAGAATACTTTTCCACCACCAGGAATAACGCCTGATGAGATAGCAGCTTTAGTAGCACATACAGCATCCTCAATTAATAATTGACGTTCTTTTTGTTCAATTTCTGTTAATGCACCA
>CAJGCS010000012.1 GCA_904501965.1 uncultured Bacilli bacterium
GGTGGAATTTTGATTATTCCGAAGTAATGCCAAATAACATTCTTATCTTTTAATGCCTCATATTTTTCTAAGAAAGTGTCTTTTCTATTATCACCAACTTCTGTTAATCCAGCATCAATTATTTCTTTTGTTTGTTCAACGTTAAAATATTTGACCGCCGCAACAACTCTAACACCTGGGTTATCTTTTAAGCTTTCTTTTACTAATTGCACGTTATCTTTTATACTCATATTATTTACCTTATAAATAACATTTAAACATCTGTTTATATTCTTAATTAATTATCAATTGAATCGAAGAATAACGAAATTAATCGCAATGGTTATTCTTTTTTTCCTTTCTTTTTTTATATTTTACATCATTTTTAATAATACTTATTATATCATAGAGTGCATTTTTTTTCAAGCCATTAAGACATTTACTTTTTTTATTAAATTTGTATAATAAAATCTTGAATTTTTCCAAAAAATGTGATATGCTTATTTAAACGCACATATAGCTCAGTGGATAGAGTAATAGGTTCCGATCCTATAGATGAAAGTTCGACTCTTTCTATGTGCTCCATTACAAAAAAGTTAGGAAAATGAAAATGAATAAATTAAATATAATGTTAATTGGTTGTGGAAGATGGGGAAGTTTTATTGGATGGTACCTAGATCAACTACATCATAGTGTTACAATTTATGGTCTTGAAAATGCTCCATCTTTTATAACGCTTAAAGAAAATAGAAAAAATGACTACATAACACTTACTGATACAATAAATCTTACTAGTAATATTAAAGAAGCTTTAAACAAAGATGTTATAATAATTTCTGTAAACTCTCAAAGTTTAAGATCAGTTTGTCAAGAACTAAAAGAAATTGGTTTAGAAAATAAGAAAATTGTTCTTTGTATGAAAGGTTTAGAAATAGAAACTGGCAAAAGATTATCGGAAGTTGTGGAAGAAATCGTTGAGCAAAATAATAAGGTTGCAGTATGGATTGGACCAGGTCATGTACAATCTTTTTATCAAGGTATTCCAAATTGTATGGTAATTGACAGTAAAGATCAAGAAACAAAAGACTTTATAATCTCTAATTTTTCAAGTGACTTAATACGTTTTTACTATGGTAATGACATGATTGGAAATGAGATTGGTGCAGCTACTAAAAATGTTATTGGTATAGCTGCAGGACTACTTGATGGTTTCGGATTATCAAGTTTAAAAGGAGCCTTAATGGCTCGTGGTACACGAGAAATAGCACGTTTAATAAAAGCACTTGGTGGAAATGAACTATCTGCATATGGTCTTTGTCACTTAGGTGACTATGAAGCAACCCTTTTCTCAGAGCATTCACACAACCGAAAATTTGGTGAATGTTTTGCTAAAAAGATAGAATTTGATTATCTTGCAGAAGGGTATTATACACTTGATGCTTTAATAAAAATGAACGAAACACTTCAAGTTGACCTTCCAATTTGTACGGCTTTATATGAAATTTTATACAAAAATGCTGATCCAAAAGAAACAATGACACAATTATTTAAACGTAAACTTAAAGAAGAATTCTAAAAAAGAACCAGAGGCACTAGCCTCTGGTTTTTATCTTCCACCTTCACGTTCTTTACGACCGAAATAATATTCAATTTCTTCTTTCATATTACCAGGAATTTCTTGTTCAACCGGGAATACAATAGATGCAATTAAACGACTTGCAAATAGTGCCATGAAATCACATGTACGATAGTAGTTTTCTTCTTCTAAGAAATCAATAACATCTTTTCTTGAGTGAATTACTGCACCACCTTGAGGAGCAATTCTTGCAAATGATACAGAAGGAATACCACAATCTGCAAAAGGAGTAGAGTCGGATGAATATACACCTTGTCTTACTTGAATAGGGAATCCAACTTCACATCCTAGATATTTAATATAATTTACAAGCGAATTATTAGCTGTACAACAAGCAATATCAAACCCAATTGTTACACCAATCATATCTACATTTAAACAGAATTTATATTTAGATAATTCTTCTTTATGAATTTCAAGATGAGCTTTAGAACCTAATAAACCCATTTCTTCGCTACCACACCATATAAATTTAAGTGTTCGTTCTGGCTTATGTTCAACAAAGTATGCAAGAAGTTGCATAATAGCAGTTGAACCAGTCGCATTATCATATGCACCACGTGAATAGCTTACAGAGTCATAGTGTGCAGTAAAAGCAACAATTTCATCTTTATATTTAGAACCTTCGATTGTTGCAACAACATTATGTGAATCATTTTGAAGTTCATCCTCAATCATAACAACATGTGCTTTTTCTGGTTTTGCACGAAGTATACTTTCTGCATCCTTCATTCTAATACAAACTGCAGGAATTTTGCCTAATTTATAATTTCTTTCACGGTACATGTAAGGATCTAAGTCTACAAGTTCCTTATCATCATAAACATTACCACAACATAAAATTAAAGCTGCAGCTTTTTTCTCTACAAGTTTTTTATATAATTGATGGTTTACAAGTTTAGAATGAACTAAACAAACTTTACCTTCTAAATCTTTTATTTCAGCATCTGCTAAACATGTAACATAAGTAAATTCACCGCATATTCCTTCTTCAGGAGTGCTAGAACTCATGCCTACACCAACACATTCAATATCCATATCTGGATTTAAAAATTTAAGTGATGCAATTTTAATATCACAGCCATCAACTTTAAAACTTTCAAGTTCAGCTGGTACGCCTAACTTTTCGCATTCTGCTTTAATAATATTAGCTGCTTTTAATTCTTCGTTAGAACCACCAGTTCTTACAAAATATAAATCTTTTAATAATTCAAAACTTTTATAACCCATATAATACCTCCCTAATTTATGTATTTATTATATCATATTTTATTTTAGTAAAGGAAGAAAGACGCATTATCTTTCTTCCTTATTATATATAACAATTTATAGTTTTGTTTCTTTTACTAAAAACTCAATTACTTTCTTTTGAAGAATAGTCATATGTTCTTCATCTGAAATAAAGTTAGCACCATTACAAAGGAAAATAATTCCGCCTTCATCATTATATAACATAAAACTTCTAAGCCCATATGCATTTCCAAAGTGGCCTTTTAAAGGTGATTTGGTAAATTCATCCATTATAATCATTTGTAATCCTTTTTGTTTATAGGTAGGATCAAGAGCATCACCTTTCCACTGAACTTTTTCCATTTCAATCACTGTTTCTTCTTTTAATATTCTAATGTTTTCGTATACGCCTTTATTCATTAACATTTTCATTATTTTCGATAAATCGAATGCGCTTATATAAAGACCACCTGCAACCCCGCGATAATTTTCACCAAGTGGATACTTCAAACATTGAACTTTTTTAAAAGAATGATAATCACGGTAAAGAACAAACCTTCCATCTTCATATAAGTAATGACTTACTAAGTTTTCGGGATATTTCAAATCTTCTAGTCTAAAACCACTATATATTCCAAGCGGTTTTAACAAAACATCTTTAATATATTCAGGAAAATATATCCCTGTAATTCTCTCAACAATACAAGCTAAAAGACCACAGCCAAAGTTTGAATATAAGAATTCAGAACCAGGTTTAGAAGTTGTAAATGTTTTAAAATAATGTTTACTATTTGGATCTAATATGTCTTTAACTTTAATAAAATCATCAGTTGAATTAGCACCATCATACCCTTTATACACTCCATCAATGAATCCTCCTTCATCAGATATACTTGAAGTTTGTGTCATAAGGTGTCTAATAGTAATAATATCATTCGGGTAATTTGGATTTCTTATAAGAAATCCAAAGTATTTAGAAATATCCTCATCTAAACTAACTTTATTTTCTTCACATAGTTTTAATACACCAATTGCAACAATTACTTTTGAAATTGATGCAATTCGATAAATTGAATTATTGTTTGATAAAATATTATTTTCTAAACTATTATATCCTGTAGAAACTTGTTCAAAATGATTATCATTTGAAAGATAAACAATATTAGAACCAACCATTTCAAACTGCTTAATGAACTGGCTATATCCTTTTAAACATGCACTCATATAATCCTCTTACTTTATAATAAAATGAAAAATAATAAATAAGCAAGTCCATAATAAATAATGACTGATGAAATATCGTTAAGCGTTGTAATAAATGGACCAGATGCAACTGCAGGATCTATTTTCATCTTTGATAACATAAGTGGGAATACTGTACCAATTACACTTGAGATAATAATTGATAGCATCATACTAAAGCCAATAATTCCACCTGTAAGTAATATATCAGGAATATTAAATTCAGTTTCAGGACGAATATTAGCTTTTGTAATAAGTAAATATACTGCAGTAAAAACAAAAGATATAAGTCCAATTATAAGTCCATTAAACAGCCCAATTCTTAGTTCTTTAAAAATATTCTTTCTTTGTTTCTTTGAATCGTTTTTCAAGTCTTCATTAGAAATATTTCTAATAGTTACCGCTAAAGATTGTGTTCCTACATTACCAGCCATTCCAAGTACCATTGATTGAAAGAACACTATAATAGGAACTGCAGTAATAACTCCTTCAAAAATACCTATAACGCTTGATACAAGTAATCCCATAAATAACAGAATTATCAGCCATGGAATTCTTTTTTTGATTGATTTTGCAACAGACTCATCCATTTCTTCTTCTTTTGCAAGACCAGCAAACTTAGCATAGTCTTCCTCAAATTCATCTGTTGTTGCTTCAACTAGACTCTCAGTTGTTAAAACACCTAACACTTCATGATCTTTTGATAAAACTGGTATTGATGTTTCTGAATAGTCTCGAATTTTTTCAATACAATCACTCATAATATCAGTATCATAGAAGAAAGGATATCCCGTCATAATTAAATCTTCAAAGGAATCATCTTTTCTTGCAATAATTAAATCACGAAGTGAAATAGCTCCAACATATTTATTTTCTTTAATAACATATAAAGTATAAATATTGTCGTGTTCACCTGCTAAATTTATAAGTTGTTTCATTGCACTTTTTATTGTGCTATCATAACTAACAGTAATAAAATTATCACTCATATAACTACCGATTTCATCTTCTTTATATGATGTTATAACTTTAATATTCTCAAGTGATTCATCGTCAATTAACTCTAATATTTTTTCTTTTTCTTCTTCTTTGAATTCATTTAAGACATCAACCGCATCATCGGCATCCATTAATTCAATTAAATCAACCGCTTCATCAATTGTAAGTTCTTTTAAATAAAGTTCTGGGTCATCATAATAAGTAATTAATGTTGCTGTTTCTTCTTCTCCAATTATGTCATAAACTTTTAGTCTATCTTCTTTTGTTAATTCTTGTAATACGTCAACAATATCACTATAGTGGTAATTCATTAATTCATCTTTTAAAAACTCATTATTACACTCAGTAGTGATTAGTTTACGCAACTCTTCAAAACGTAATTTTTCCATAAAGCCTCCTTATTTTAATATAAATAAGAATATCAAAAATGTGTCCTTTAAGATATTCTGTTTGTATTTCGACTCATAATAACTATCCATAAAAACACATCCTTTCTTTTTTGCTTTATAATTTGATTATATCACTTTTTAATTATTTATATGTAATTTTAGATAAAAAAAGATAATATAGTGATTCCACTATATTATCTTTTATTTTACTTAGTGATACTTATTTTAATTTTATCTACATATTTTTTAAATTTCACAATTAAACTTACAATCCATTTAATAAATAACGATAATCCATATAAAATTAATCCACCAATAGGAATTACCATAACATAAATTGTATTTACAATCATACGGCCAAACGAAAGCATTGAACTTTCATCTTCCCCAAACATTTTTTGTAAAGCAAGCGTAATATCTTTAAATACAGCAAGTGGAGTATTTCTAAACGGACTTATATAACACATATTAAACCCATATCTCACCAGACTAAAACATGATAGATTAAGTATAGTTGCGACAACTACAACTCCAGCAAATACTGGAAGTGATTTATACCAATCTTTGATACTTCTATTTCCTTTTTTAGTAAATATAATAAATAAAGCAATAAAAATTAATAATGCATGCCAAATACTAGAATGCAAAGTGCAGAATAATTCACCATGTAAAATACCACTTGGTTCAGCATAAGCCATAAATCCACCTAGGAATCCGATTGATGCACAATACTCACAAAGAGCATTTCGAACTTTTCCTTCTTTCATACAACCAATTGCGACTGATAAATACATTGGAACGCTACAAAGTTGGAATGATATAAGATCCCATTCATATTTTTTTGATGGAGAAATAAAAGTTTCATCAATCTTATCTATAATAAATGCATAATACATATGTTTGTAAAGTTCAGCCCCAAGTAAAATAAGGCCTGTTACGAGCATAACTATTCTAAATGCTTTATCGCTACAATTACGCATAGGAATACAAATACATAACATAATGAAGATTGAAATAATCATAAAGCCAATATGAAAAGCTCCATATCCGGCAGGTCTATCAATTACATATGGTGCATAAATAGTTCCAATGATAATTAACGCAATTAAAATTAAAACAAGAATAGATGCATTTAATACAACACTAATTATTCCTAGTATTTTACCTGCAAGTCTAATTTTTCTATATTCTAAATCGTCTGTTTTCTTTGCAAGTTTTAAAGAAACAATACCAAAAACAAGACCAATGATGTAGTTAATTCCTGGTATTAAACTAAAAAATGACAATATTCCAAAAATACCGCAAATAATAGATGCAATATAACATATACGTAGTTTTTTAATATTCTTTTCCATTTTTTCTCCCTAATTAAAATTTTACCCTCATTTTTTTTATTATACCATTTATTTTGACATTTTACAAGATATAGGAATTAAAAAGGTAGAATAGTTAACTATTCTACCAATATTTTATTATTTTTTAAATTGATCGTGAGCTTCTTTTACAGAATATGCAATATAAATCATATGGTCAGCGGCTCTTTCCATATTATTTACAAGGTTAACGTAAACGCCACTATTTTGTGGATTACATTCATTTCTCTTTAAACGATCCATATGATCTTGAATCATTTCTTTTCTCATTACGTCAATTTCTTCTTCAATAGCATCTGCTTCAGATAACTTATTTAAGTTTTTTGTCATAAACACTTCATCTGTTTTTTCGTATAACATATTAATTTTATTTTTCATAAAACCAACATGTAACATAACGTTTGGAGAAAATTCTAAGTTATTCTTTTCAGTTTGTTTTGTATATTTACAAATATTTTCTGCTATCTCGCCAATACGTAAGATGTCATTTAAAGTTCTGTGGAACGAAGAAATTGTACTTTCATCTTCAAGAACTAAGTCTTGAGATGTAAGTTTAACAATAAACTCAATAATAAGTTTATTATGAACTTCCAGTTCATCATTTACTTTGTCTACTTCTTCACGTACATTTACATTTTTATTTAAGAAACCTTCGATTGCTTTATTTAAGTTATTTGTTGCTTTAGAATACATTAGAGCAAGTTCTTTTCTTACTTGGTGTACCGCAATCGATGGAGTAGCAAATAAACGTTCATCAACATATGTAAGTGCAAATTCTTCTTTTTTGTTTTCCTTTTTATCTTTAACAAGGATATTTGCAATCTTAACAAACACTTTGATAAATGGTAAGAACATAAGCGTACATGCAACGTTAAAGAATGTATGGAACATCGCTATTTGTGTACCTTCTTGGCCTTTAAACCAGTTCGCGAAAGTTACAGCCATGAAGTCTTTCCAAATATATAAGAATATCATAAAGATAATTGAACCAAATGTATTAAACAAAATATGAATAATACTTGCACGTTTTGCATTTACTGATGCACCCATTGATGAAATTAAAGCTGTTACACAAGAACCAATATTAGAACCCAAGATTAAAAATAATACGTTATTTGTAAGGGAATTAGTACCTGTTGAAGAACCAATATAAATACCAGCACTAACAAATGCAATAATAAGTGATGTTATTAGTGATGATGATTGAGTAATAGCTGTAAAGACAATACCAAGAACAAATAATACAAGTGGTGCTATATATGGATCACTAAAGAAATCATTTTCTAAAATGCCTTTAATAGTTGTCTTAATAATCGGGAAATATCCATGGGTGAATTCACCAGCTTCATTTCTTACAATAGTTGCAATTTCTTCGATACCATTTTCATTAAAGAAATGAGCTGTTGCTTCGCTAAAGTCAATTTTTAATTCATTTGAAATAGCTAAGCTCATACAATCTAATCCAAGGAACAATAGACCAAACCCAGCAAGCATATTACCAATTGTTTTAATTGATTCTTTTTTTGTAAACATTGTAAGAAGTGCACCAATACCTGTTAAACCAAGAGCAATAGCTCCAAAGTCAAACTCAAAAGTTCCACCAGTAATTGGGGCAAGTGTTTCTGATAATGCGGCAATTTGAGCAGTAATTGTAGTACCAATATTTGCACCCATGATTAAAGCAGTAGCTTGGAATAAATTAATAATACCAGTATTTACAAACCCTACTATCATAACTGTTGTTGCACCAGATGATTGAACAATAGCTGTAGCTGCGGCACCAATTAAAACACCAACAATAGCTTTTGTTGAAGTTTTATCGAATAATTTTTTAAGTTGTTTATGAAACATCTTAGTGATGCTGTTACTTAACATTTCAAAACCAATTAATAACGCACCAATTGCTGCAACCATAAATAAGATTGTCTCAATAATATACATTATAGATTCACTATTTATTGGCATAATTACCTCCATTAATACACAAAAATATGTCTTATCTATACTATTATACAATTTTTTTATTGCTTTTGCACTTATTTTGTTTTATAATATACATTTAATTTTTGCAATCTCATTCAATACAATTTTTTTAACCTTTTCATTTGAAAAATAACCATTTACTTCTTCTTCAAGAACGTATTTATTATCATTTGCCATACTTTGTAAAAGTACCTCTGCAACCAATATTTCTAAGTGATTATTTAATGCATCCTCAAAATCAATATTCATTTTATTATTGATTCCATCAATCATTCCTTTATAAAAAGTACTATTTTCACCGAATGTATTTTTTATTTCCTTTATATTATTAAATGATTGTATTACTTCTTTTATATGAAGTACACCTCTACCACTAAACAAATAAACTCCTCCATGTAGTAACATATCAACATTTGTATTTAGTAGTTCAGAAAGATCAAGCAACATAGAAGCATCAGGAAGAGTTTCTCCATTTTCCCATTTTGAAACGGCTTGATGAGAAACCATAAGTTTATCAGAAAGATCTTTTTGAGTAAATCCTTTGTTGACTCTTAATTGTTTTATAAATTTACCAATTTTTATTAAATCCATATTTTCCTTCCTTATTATATATAAATATTTATAAACTAGTTTACACAATTAGTATACCACTTCTATTTAAATTAAATCAATAACTATTTAGTTGAAACAATTCCCTTAATAGTTGCATTTATCATTTTACTTATGATAAAATAAAAAGGGTGATTATATGAATAAATTAAAAATACATTTTTTGAACACAATTTGGAGTGATGCAATATTAGTAGAAGCAAATAATCATTTTGCAATGATTGATACCGCTAGTCCATTCTACTATCCAATGATAAAGGATCATTTAATTAAATATAATGTAAATCAATTAGATTTTATATTTTTAACTCATTTTCATGTTGATCACTATGGCAATATAAAAAATATTGTAAATGATTTTAAGGTAAACCGAGTTTATTTAAAACACTATCATGGACTTGATGGTACAACCTCTAGTGGATATGCATCAAATGAAGAATATATTGAAAACGAATTTAAAAACTTTAGTGCTATTCTTGATGCTTGTAAAAAAAATAATACCGAAGTTATTTACATAGATGATATCAAAACAAACGAATTTATAATTGACTTCGAAGGTATTTTATTTGATGTTTTCAATTATAATAACTTACTATATGAATTATATTCTGATGAAAATAGTGACTATTATAATCAAAAACGTTT
This sequence comes from uncultured Bacilli bacterium, assembly GCA_904501965.1. Classification (GTDB taxonomy): domain Bacteria; phylum Bacillota_I; class Bacilli_A; order ML615J-28; family CAG-313; genus CAJGCS01. The sequence goes on from CAJGCS010000012.1 coordinate 10,086, forward strand.
TAATGAAAACTTTAATTCATGTGGACTATTTACTAGGATTAATAACCATAGCATCTTCTTTGGAGGAGATATTACATGTTCATCAGCTCCAATAAAAGAAGTTTATATGTTATCATATAAAATGATTGAAGAAATTTACAAAAAATACAATATATCTTATATTGATATTTACAAATCATGCCACCATGGTGGAGGAGGAACAAATACTTTAGAACTTTGTTCATTAATAAAAGCAAGATATGCAATAATTACAAACACATCTAGATGGCTTGATAATTGGCCTACATTTGAAAATCTTAAAAATTCATACAAAGATGTTGTAATTTTACCAACTGACCACCAAAAGTATATATTTGAAATAACTGATAAAATTTCTTATACAGTAATACCTGAAGAATCATTATTTATCACATTAAAAAAAGATTAAGAAAAAGTGAAGAAACGCAAATACTTGCATTTCTTCACTTATTTTTTATTTAAATTCAATATTAGCATTACCAGTTGTAATGTCACCATGAACTATAACTTCTCTTTCAATTAAAGCATTGTTGTAATAACTTTGTTCTTCAAGTGTTGAGAAGATTAAAATGTAATAATCACATTCTGCAAAATCTAATTTTTCGCCAACAGGTTTTAAATCAACAATTTTGTATGTGCCTTCTTCATCAACTTTAGAAATTTTAATTACACTAAAATTAATAAATGTACTTGCTTTATCAATTGATTCATGAGAATATGCCATAACAGTTGTTTCATAAAGTGTCCAAACACCTGTATTATAAGCACCAATATGAAGTTGACCTTCAACTTTATTATCAGGTTCTTCTGGTTTTGGATCAGGATCAGGATTTGGAGTAACAATTTCACTACCTTCTTTAAATGTCAATTTTAAAGGAAGAGTTAAAGATTCATCAAATTCTACAATTGAACCAACAACAACATTTTCTAAATCTAATAAAATTTCACCTTTCTTTTCGTGAGAATCAGAAATTACTAATACATAGTCACAATCATATGGTGCACTTTCACCAGATTTAAGAATTCTTGATACATAATAATATCCATCGCTTGATTTCTTGATTTCAATACGAGTACTAAATTGTGGGTTAGTGAATGAGCTTGTTGCAAAGAATACATCTGTTGCATATTTACCCCAGAAATTAGAATCCGCTGTAGCAGTCGCGTAACCTAAAATACCTTCTGGTAATAGTTCTTTATGTTCTACTTCAATTTCTTCGTTGAACTCTAAACCAAAATATTCTTTAATTGATTTTTCTGCAATCTTAGATAATAATTTAGCACCTTTTGCATTATAATGTAGATAGTCACCTAAATAAATCATGTAGTTATCATTAATAACGTATTCATCAAGTGGAATTAATCCTAAGTTTTCTTTTTCTACATATTTTCTAATTTCTGCATTATATTCTAATCTTACTTCTTCACTATATTTACTACCAGTATAATTAGTATATCCAAGTGTAGTTACAAAAATATGATTAATGCCTAATGCTTTAATTTTTGTAACCATAGTATTAATTGCATTCATAAATACTTGTGTTGAAACACCACTTGCAAGGTCATTTGTTCCAAGATAAATAATAACTATATCACTTTTTCCATTTTCATTAAGAGTATTAATTCTTGAATCATTTACACCAGCACTAGGAATAGAACCAGATGCACAACTTCCACTCCAAGAGTTGTTAATACCAAGATTCATCTTAGTGTTATTTAATAATTGATACCACCATGTAAGTTCAACTGTTTTAATAGTTGAAGAATAAATTGGATAGTAGAATGTATTGGTTCCACTATAGTAACTATTCATTACTGATCCTTCTGCATAGAATGTTGAAATACTATCACCCATAATAGATAATTTCATGCCTTCAAGTGTTAATTCTTGTTTTTCAAAAACAGCAGTATATACAACGTCTTTAGTAACAACTTCTACTTTTTTATCCCATCCAACAAAAGAATAAACATAATTACCATCTGATTCTTTTGTTACATCTGTAGGAACAAGTGGCATTGTTCCATATGGAACAGTTTTTTCAGCAATCACAGTTCCATCATCTAAAACGAATTTATATGTATATTTTTTTATTATTTCTTCAAAAACAGGTCTAAATTCGATATTAGAAGTTAACACTTCATCGCTACTTGACCATCCTAAAAACTCATATCTATATTGGTCAGTTTCTTCTTTTGTTAAATTACTTGGATAATTAATAACGCTACCATATTCTTTTGTTTCAGATAAAATAACGTTACCTTGATCATCAAAGAATGTATAAGTATAAGTATTTTTCACTTCTTCAAATAACGCATGGAATACTTCGTCTTTCTTTAATGTTGTTGCATCATTATCCCATCCTTTAAACACATAAGAATTTTCTGCATTTCCTTCTTTTTCTGGATTACTTGGATAATTAATTGAAGAATTATAATCTAAAGTTTCTTCGAAATATAACTCTTCACCAACATAAAACTTATAAGAATATTTGTTTATTTCAAATTTTGCATAAACTTCTGTATTTTCTGAAAGTTCAATAGATTCAACTTTTTCATCATTTTTAAACCAACCTAAAAATTCATGTCCTTCTTTTGTCAGTTCAGGTAAATTAACATTTGTGCCTTCAACATCAACTACTTCTTTATAAACGCTTCCATCTTCATAAAGCATTTTTAAAGTATAGTTCTTTTTAGCACAGCTTGATAATAATATAATTAAGCCAAAAATAGTAAATAAAATAAATAGTTTTTTCTTCATTTTGCTTCTTCTTTCTTTTTTAGTTTTTTTTATTGTATCATTAATTTAATATATTTGTCAAATAGTTAATTTTAATAAAAAAAGATTATTTGTAAAAATACAAATAATCTTTTTAAAAACTATTTATTAGTCTTATTTTTCTTTTTAATAAGTGAGAATAAATAGAAAGAATTAATAAATGTAAGCACAAAGAAAATATATAGTATTAAATAATGTGCATATCCAAATGATGGAATTATGCCTTTTATTATACCTTGAATATCTCCATTTGGCATAAAGTAAAGTGGATCGCCATGATGTGGAAATTTAAATACAAAAATTTCTATAAAACTATATGCATAAATTAATACAAATCCAATTGCAACTTTCCAGATGTGTTTATATTTAAACTCAGTAAATTTAAGTGTAATTAAACTAATTGAAGTTATAAGTAACACTGCATGTGTTGCAAGCGAATAAAAATCGTTAAATATAATGTAATTATAACCAACACCAGGATATAAGAAGTAAATAAATGTACAAATAAGTCCAGAAATACATGTTAGATTATAAAAGAACTTTTTATTTACAATCGGACAAGCTATTGCTAGCCAACATGATATTGCACACCATGGTTTTGGCATCATTATCCAAAAAACATCCATGTAATTATAATTTGGATTTGCGAAATAATATCTCTTCATTAAATACAAGAAACGTATTAAAATCTCAAATAATGCAATAGTAGATGCAAGGGAAATTAAAATAATCTTTTTTGCTTTTTCTTTATTCTTAGAAAATTTATAAATAAAGAACAAGCCAACTATTGTAGCTGCACAAAATACAATTACTAAAATATGTAATAGACCCCAAGCACCACCAACGCCATTTGGATATTTTGGAGCTAACCATGTTGTTTCAGCACCACGCTCGAAAAACCATTCAAATATAATTTTTTCATATAACCATTTAATCCATTCAATTATTAACATTTTACCCCTCTTTTCTTGTTTTTAATTAATGTAAATAGGTTTTTTAAATCTACTTTAAAATGTTTATGATCAAAAATCATTGACATTGCAAATGCTACAGGAATTAAAACTACAAAACAAGGAACAAGTAACCAAAACCATGGCCAATACTTTTGTTCTCCCGCATGCTCTCCTACCCAAATTGTTTTAAAAATATTAGGGCATGCCCATCCAACATATTTTTTTAATTCTTCAGGTGGTCCCCAAATTAGCGAATGATTTGGATAATTAATATTAAAAAAATTATCATCTCTTCACTGAATATAACCAAGTTCACTTTGAAATACCTGATTTAGAATAACAAAAGCTAATACTCCCATAAAAATACAAGGAACAGCCCATACTCTTCTATAATCAAGAGTATGAAGTTTCAATAAAACCATTAGAAGTGGCACATACCAAAGTATATTATGATGGACATAGAATCTTACAACATCAACCCACTCCGCAAAAAGATTAGGTTTTTGAATAGGTTCTAAAGGAACAACAATTGCAAGAATTCCACTTAACACACCTAAATAAAACATATAATCTTTTATATATTTATTTTTTGTTAAAAATAAAACCGGGAATAATCCTATATTTGCACCACATATATTAATAAACCAAGATGTACTTAAGTGTAAATCAAGATTTGTACTATATGGTGGGTATAACCATTTAAAAAA
>CAJGCS010000013.1 GCA_904501965.1 uncultured Bacilli bacterium
TAACAGCCGCGGGGGTTCGAATCCCTCTTCCTCCGCCATTTTTTTTGATCGCGGAGTAGAGCAGCTGGTAGCTCGTCGGGCTCATAACCCGGAGGTCGGAGGTTCAAATCCTCCCTCCGCAACCATTAATATTATTTGGTTCCATGGTGTAGTGGTTAACATGCCAGTCTGTCACACTGGAGATCGCGGGTTCAAGTCCCGTTGGAACCGCCATTTTTAATAACCTGGCTCGGTAGCTCAGTTGGTAGAGCAACGGACTGAAAATCCGTGTGTCGCTGGTTCAATCCCGGCCCAAGCCACCATTTTTAAAAATTAAACTGTGTCTAATTTAGACACAGTTTTTTGCATAAAGTTTGAAAAATAATAAAAAACATTTTATAATAAAAGAAAAAAAGAAAAAAGGAGAACATATGGAAAAAATTGATATTATTAAACTAATTCAAGAACTTGATTCTTACGTAGAAGAATATAGTCATGATTACTCAACTGCAAGTATGAAAGAGACTTATTTTAGATTAGAACATGAAAAATCAGGATATACTGAAGAAGATAAAATTAAGTATCATCAGTTAGAATCAGCTGTTGATTATTATCGAGACAAACTAGAATTTCTTGGACAAGTAAAAGAAGTTTTAGAAAGCTTAATTAACAAACAATAATCTTTTACAGGGGGAAAGAAGAAAATTATGTTTTGTAATAAATGTGGTAAAAAAATAGACGACAATTCAAAATTTTGTATTTTTTGTGGACACAGAACTGATGGGAAAGTTATTGAAAAACCAATATCAATGCCAACAAATGAAGAACCAATTGAAGAAATAAAAACTGAACCTATTTTTGAAGAAGAAATGGAAGAAGTTATTGAAGAGACTGTAGAAGAACAAGCTGAAGAAGAAATTGTTGAAATGGTTCAAGATGAATCTAAAGAAGAACCTGAAATTGAAGAAGTAGTTGAAGATACAGTAGAAGAACCTATTGAGGAAGCAGAAGAACCTGAAATTGAAGAAGTAGTTGAAGAGATTGTAGAAGAACAGGTTCAAGAAGAAATTGTTGAAATAGTTCAAGAAGAATCTGCAAGAGAGCTATTACAAAATTTTGCCGATTCTTTAGGCGAAGATGTAGAAACAGAAGCACAAGTTGTTGATACAGTTTCAGAAGCATTTGAAGAAGAACGTAAACAACCTGTTACTGAAGAACAAGAAAAACTAATTGAAAAATACAAAAAAAGAAAACACACTAAAGAAATAAAAGAAAAAGTTTCTGGTGGATTTAAAGTTTTCCTTAATATTCTATGGGTTATTTTTGGTGGTCTTTATAATGCTATCTCTGTAATTATAGCTGCTGTACTTGAATGTATTACTCTTGTAGGTATTCCTTTTGGTATTGTACTTTTTAAAACAGTACCTCTAATGTTTATGCCTATTGGTAAACGTGTAGTAACACATTACGGAAGACATCCTATTGCAAATACTTTATGGCTTTTATTTGGTGGATTTTTCTATGCTTTAGGATATACACTTTCTGCATTACTATTATCTATAACTATCATTGGTATCCCTGTTGCTATCCAAATGTTTAAAGTATCTAATATTTTATGGGCTCCATTTGGCGCTGAAATCTTACGACAAGATGAATTTAGCTCAAGCGAAAAAGAGATTCTTGCATATACAATTCAATACGTAAGAAGAGAAAGAATAGTAGTTGATTTAGATAAATTAAACTGTGATTATAAAGAAGCAGATATTATTAGAAATATTTGTGATATTAATTGTCCTTTAAGTAAAGCAACTAAATCAAGAAAAGCAAATCCTCTTTCAATTATTTTACCAATTTTAGTATTTTTAGGTGTATATGGTCTTTTCCAAATAGGAAGTATGTTTAATGTTGATGAGTTAATTAATGTTGCATTAAATTATTTAAATATTCCACCTGAAACATTTGCTAATATACCAGTTGGATTCACAGCTATTATTATGTTTGTAATCGTAATCTTACTTGTATTTGTATCAATATTTAGTAAAAAATTCACAGGCAAATCTTCTTTAGATTATGGTTATGGAACTAGAAAAGAACTTGTATCTGTGTATGATTCTGGTTATGAAATTGATAATAAAACTGCTAGCTTAGTATATGTAATTTATAAATTATATCAATCAGAAATTGATGCCGATATTATAAAAGAAAAAAAATAAAAAAAGAAGATGAGTAAAAAAACTCATCTTTTCTTTTTACAAACATTTTTAAAACTATAGGAAAAAATCAATAAACAACATTATTCTTCATCAAGAATAATTTTCTTTTTCTTAAGGAAAAAACAGTCCTTAAGGTTGATACTACAATTGCCGTTATAAAAACAATCACCACATTTTTCTCTTAATTTAACTTTCTTCATTTTATCACCAATAATAGTATAAACAAAAAATAATCAAATATACATAGGAAATTAAAAAAAATATGGTATAATATATGTGGTGATTATAATGGAGAAAGTAATGTTTAAAATAAATGATTATTCTTATGAATGGACTAGTGAAGAAACTTTAGAACAAATAACTATATATGATTATTGCATATCAAATAATATTAGTATTCCATATCATAACGACTCACAGGAAATATACTACGTTATTGTAAATGACTTACTTTCAAATGCAAAAGAAGTAACAATATCAAATTATCAAGAGATCTATACATGTTCAAAAGAATTATATTTAATGTTGGAACATCACGAAAACCTTAAAGATATTCTTAGTAATAGACATATCCATAAACTAGCAATAATAGATGAAAAAATGAACCCAAAAAAAGCCCAAATTTTAAACAAAGGTTTTAATGAGGTAATTACAAAGGATTTTTTGAAAAAGTTCAAAATTATTGAAGAATCAGCCCTAATCATTAAAGAAATTACACGTAGTCTTGACAACTTAACATTTAAGAAACCAATTGTAATTTTAGAAGAAGATTCTTTGATTAATCTAGTACCAAATCATCTTATAAAAAATATCATAAGCGTTGGAAGTTATAATCATATTACAAATACTATTTTCAAAGCTAGTCTTGATGCAAGCTTAATTGAGTATGTTTTTATAACAGAAGATGTTTATAATAATAAAACAAACAAAGAAGTAACATTTAGTTATTTAGAAAAAATGGAAGATATAGAATCAAGTAATATTGATAATGTAAAAAAACTACTTAAAGTAGAAGAAAATAAAGTAAACTATAATAGTTTAATAAATTATTTGATTGATATATTAAAAACAAAACAAGTTTTAGATAAAGATATATATCAATCAGGTGAATTTTTATTAAAACCAAAAGGTAAAACAATAAAGATTGTAAATTTATTAAAAGGTGATATTACTGATGCGGATATAGTACTTGTTTTAAAAGATGAAGAATGTGAAATAACAAAATCAATAATGCATGATAAAGATGTAAATTATATATATCAAAACTATTTAAAAGAGCCGGGGAGAATATAATTATGAAAATATCAAAAACATTATTTAAAAACTTAATGCGTTGTAAAAACTTTGTATCGTTATTAGATATGAACCAAAATAGAGCTGCACATAGCGTAAAAATTCTTGACGATTTAGATGAAAACAACTTAAATGAAATTTTAGATACAGTTGAAACCGATGATATATTTTCAGAACTATCTGAAAATGCACGAGATATTTTTAATCATATGTTTGAAGAAGAAACAGGAGAAGACTTAACTATTGCAACAAGCGCTCAGTTAAAAGCTTTCGAAGAAACTTTTAAAAAAGTTGAAATGCTTGCAACTATGCATGCAGGTAAAGTATTTAAAAAAGAAGTTCTTGCTAGCGAAAACACATTTGAACAAAAGAAGTTTTCTTATTCAAATAACGGACATGAATTTTATTGTTATTTAGACGGATACTTAGAAGAAGATGATGTTATAAGAGTATTTGAAATTAAAGCAACTACATCAAAAAAATTCCAAGAATTACATGTAACAAAAAGAGAAAGCAAGAAAAAAGGTTTACCAAAGTTACAATTGCCTGTTTTTGAAAAAAGAGGAGATATTGTCGAATATATTGGACGTGAATTTGTAGATCAAAAAGTAGAAGGACATTTAATAACTTTAGAAGATATATATGAAATTGAGAAAAAGTTGTTAGATCCATATCATGATTGTGGTAAATATGTTTTTGACCTTGCAATTGAAAGATATATTATTGAAAATTCTTTTAAACAAAATAAAGACTTCGTTCCAAATATTAAATACTACTTAGTTGTACTTAATTCAGACTATGTATTTACAGGAAAAGAAGAAAATGGCAATAAAGTTTATGAACCAGATGAAAATGGTAATGAATTATTTAAAATCTTTGATTTTACATTTATTACTGAACTTGCCCTTGATGAGGTTAGAAAAAAAGAAGCATTTATTTGTGAAAGCATAAACGAAAAAACATACCTTGATGCAAGACTTTCAAGATCTTGTATGTATAAAAAAACAACAGAATGTAGATTCTGTAAGGTTTGTTTTAGACATGCATTAAAAGATGGATCTTCTTTAGAATATTTAGATAAAGATAGTGCATTCCATTCACAAGTAAAACTAAATGATAAAGGTAACCCACTTAATTTAAAATATTTTGATGTATTAAACGAAAAACGTTTTATGATAAGTGATTGCTTAGACATAATTGATAAACCAAAGAATATTGTTCAATACGAATGTTTTGTTCACAATCAAGTATATCAAGATGTTCCAAGAATAAAATATGCACTTTCATTTATTAAGAAGCCAATATATCACTTAGATTTTGAAAGTTATAACTCTCCACTTCCACGTTTTAGAGGGGAAAAACCGTATAGTCAATCTTTATTCCAATATTCACTTCATAAAGAAGAAGAGTTTGGTGTTTGTGATATTGAAAAAAATCATACAGAGTTTTTAGCTAAAGACCACCAAGATAGAAGAAAAGAACTTGTAGAACAACTAATAAAAGATATAGATTTATCAAATGGTGGATGTGTTCTTGTATATAATCAATCTTTTGAAAAAACAAGATTAAAAGAACTAGCAGAGATTTATCCAGAATATAAAAAAGAACTTGACAATATTAATGATCATGTTTTTGATTTACTTTATGTATTAAAAGGCAATAAAGATTTATTCAAAGGATATTCAGTAAACTCAAATGCTCCGGGTTATACATATTACAATAATAAACTACATGGATCATTTTCGATAAAGAAAGTACTTCCAATATTTACAGATCTTTCATATAATAATTTAGATGTAAAAAATGGTACTGAAGCAATTCAAGCTTATGGAGAACTTGCAACCCTTACTGATAAAGAATATAATGATAAATATTTAGCACTTAGAACATATTGTAGACAAGATACTTGGGCAATGGTAGAAATTCTAAGAGGTTTAAGAAAACTATAAAAAAGACCTAGCGAAAGCTAGATCTTTTTTGCATATAGTTCATATGTATCAAAAGAAGTTATTTCTACTTTGTAAATGTTACCAATTTCAAGGGGCTCTGTACTTCTTACATATATATATCCATCAGCATCATCAGGAGCATATGCATAACTTCTTGTAAGATATTGATTTTTGTGATAATCATAATTATCAACAATTACATCAAAAGTACTGCCCACAAGCGCTTTGTTCTTTTCTTTTGAAATGTTTTGTTGAAGTGCCATTATTTCATCTTTTCTTTCATTACCAATAATACTATCTACTTTATTTGAAAACTCATATGCTTTAGTACCTTCTTCATCAGAATATGCAAAAACACCAAGTCTATCGAATTTAATTTCTTCAACAAAGTCTTTTAATATGTTAAAGTCACTATTAGTTTCTCCTGGAAAACCAGTAATTAGAGTTGTTCTAATAATTGCATTTGGAATACGCGCTCTAATTTTATTAACAAGATTTCTAATAAGAGCTTGGTCACCACGTCTATTCATATCTTTTAATACTTTATCAGATGCATGTTGAATAGGAATGTCAAAGTAAGGAGCAATAACTTTATTGTTTGCAACTTCTTCAATTAATTCATCTGTGATTTCATCTGGATATAAATATAAAACACGAACAATCTTTACACCTTCTATTAAACTAATATCATGTAAAAGATTATGAATATAATAGTTATTACCTAAATCAGTTCCATATTTTGATGTATCTTGAGCAATAACAGTAATTTCTTTTGCACCCATTGATACTAAATTTCTTGCCTCACTTAAAATACTTAAGTGATGTCTACTTCTATATGTGCCTCTTATTAAAGGAATGGCACAATATGTACAACAGTTATTACACCCTTCGCCAATTCTTAAGTATACACTGTGATTTGATGTTGTTAAAACTCTATTTAAATAATCCATCTTATAACTTTCATTTTTACTTAAGATTTCTTTAAATACATTATCAATCATTTCATAGTCTTTAATAGGTATATAATAATCAACTTCAGGTATTTCTTTTTTCAAGAAATCTAAGTAACGTTCTACCAAGCACCCTATAACAATAATAGTTTTGCCTTTTTCTTTATAATCAAGTACTTCAAGTATTGTATCAAGAGATTCTTTTTTAGCAGTATCAATAAATCCACATGTATTAACTACTAAAATATCAGCACTATTTATTTTGTTTGTAATATTTATACCATATCTTTTAGCAACACCTAAAAAAAGCTCGGTATCTATTCTATTTTTTTCACAGCCAAGTGAAATCATCCCAAGGCTTAGCGTTTTATTCATAATATCACCACCAGATATATTATACAATAAAGTTTCGATTTTGTTTTTCATATTACTTTATAACTTCAAAAAAATATGATATACTTTATTTGTAAAAAACAATAGGAGGCTTTTATGGCAAAACAATTTATCGTAGAAACTTCTGCTCGTCATATCCATGTAAATGAAGCAGATTTAAAAGTATTATTTGGTGAAAATGCAAAATTAACACCTAAAAAAGATTTATCACAACCTGGTCAATATGCATGTGAAGAACGTGTTACTGTAGTTGGTCCTAAAAAAGAAATCAAAGGTGTATCTATTCTTGGTCCAACTCGTAAAGAAACTCAAGTTGAATTAAGTGCAACTGATGCAAGAAGCATTGGTTTACCAATTGTTATTAGAGAATCAGGACAACTTGAAGCTACACCTGGTTGTAAATTAGTTGGCCCATGTGGTGAAATCGAAATTGAAAAGGGTGTTATCGTTGCAAAACGTCATATCCATGCGACAGTTAAAGATGCAGAAGAATTAGGTGTTAAAGATAAAGACATAGTAAGTGTTAAAGTTAATACTCCAGAACGTTCTTTAGTATTTGGTGATGTAGTAGTTAGAGTAAGTGATTCATATGCTCTTGCAATGCACATTGATACAGACGAATCTAATGCTGGTTGCATAGCTTGTGGCACAATGGGAGAAATTGTAAAATAGTAAAAAATCCTACTTTTGTAGGATTTTTATTTTATTTTTTTATTAAAATTATTGATTTTACAAAAAAGATAGAATATAATTTTATTAAAAGATATATATACTTAAAGTATTTGAAAGGAAAAATTTTATGCCAAGATTTGTTTTAAATGAAACATCTTATCATGGAAATGGAGCTATCCAAAATATTGTTCCAGAAATTAAAGCTAGAGGTTTTAAGAAAGTATTTGTTGTTACAGATCCAGACTTAGTAAAATTTGGAGTAAGTCAAAAAGTCACAAATTTATTAGAAAAAGATAATATACCTTATGAATTATTCTCAAATATTCAAGCAAACCCAACTATTCAAAATGTAGTTGATGGTGTTGATGCATTTAAAGGCGCTAGTGCTGACTGTATTGTTGCAATCGGTGGTGGTTCTGCAATCGATACTGCAAAAGCAATCGGTATTATTAATACAAACCCTGAATTTTCTGATGTAAGAAGTTTAGAAGGAGTTGCACCTACAAAACACGCATGTACACCTATTATTGCAGTACCTACAACTGCTGGAACAGCAGCTGAAGTAACTATTAACTATGTTATTACTGATGTTGAAAATAATAGAAAATTTGTATGTGTTGATACACACGATATTCCAGTTGTTGCAATAGTAGATCCTGATATGATGTCTACAATGCCAGCTAGTTTAACTGCAGCTACAGGAATGGATGCATTAACTCATGCAATTGAAGGCTATATTACAAAAGGTGCATGGGAGTTATCTGACATGTTCCATTTAGAAGCAATTCGTCTTATTTCAAGTAATCTTCGTGCTGCTTGTAAAAACGAAGAAGCAGGAAGAAGTGGTATGGCACTAGGTCAATATGTTGCAGGTATGGGCTTTTCAAATGTAGGTCTTGGTATTGTTCACTCTATGGCACATCCTCTTGGTGCTTTATATAATACCCCTCATGGTGTTGCAAACGCAATTATTCTTCCAACTGTTATGGAATATAATCAAGAAGCAACTGGCGAAAAATACAGAGAAATTGCTCGTGCAATGGGTGTAAAAGGCGTTGATGAAATGAGTCAAGACGAATACAGAAAAGAAGCTATTAATGCTGTTAAGAAATTATCAAAAGATGTAGGTATTCCAGAAAACTTAAAAGAGATTGTTAAAAAAGAAGACGTTGTATTCCTTGCAGAATCTGCAATGGCTGATGCGTGTCGTCCTGGAAATCCAAAAGAACCGACACTTGAAGATATTATTAAGTTATACGAATCACTACTATAAAAACAAAAAAGACGTAACAAAACTTGTTGCGTCTATTTTATTTTTAATTCTTTTTGCATATAAATTTAAAAAAAATAATAATTATTGTATAATAACCACTAGAAAAGAAAAGGTGATTTTATGAAATGTCCTAGATGTCATAACGAAAATAAATACGATAGCCTAACATGTGACTTTTGCATGGCAGAGCTTCCAATGACAAAAGAACGTGAAGAAGAAATAAAGGCAAAAAAGGCCTTAGAAAGAAAAGCAAAATTTAAAAAATCAATGACTGTTATTATTGGTATGGGGGCAGCAGTTACTATAATTGTTGCTTTTGTTATAGGCTATTTAATATATAGAAACTTAATTTTTTAAGAGGTTTATAATATGGGATTATTAACAACAAAAGAAAAACTTATAAATCATATATATGATGTTATTGTTGTTGGTGGTGGTCATGCAGGGATAGAAGCTGCTTTATCAAGTGCTAGAATCGGCCACACAACTTTAATGTTATGTGGCAATTTTTATCGTATTGGGAATATGCCTTGCAACCCGTCTATTGGTGGACCTGCTAAGGGAATACTGGTTCGTGAAATAGATGCACTTGGTGGAGAGATGGCAAAAGCAGCTGATAAAACAGCAATTCAAGTAAAAATGCTAAATATCTCAAAAGGCCCAGCCGTACGTGCAATGAGAGTTCAATCAGATAAAGTTGCTTATAAAGAATATATGCAAAATGTTACATCAAACACAGAAAATTTAGATATATATATATCCCTTGTTGATAAACTAATCGTAGATGAAGGAACTATTAAAGGTGTTATCTTAGAAGATGAAACTAAGGTTTTCGCAAAGCGTGTGATTATTACTACCGGAACATATCTATCATCTTGTATTTTAGTTGGTAAATCAAAAACACCATATGGACCAGATTATGAAAAAACAAACTACGGTTTATCAGGCTCTTTAAAAGAACACGGATTTAAGCTAATTCGTCTTAAAACAGGTACTCCTGCTCGTATTTATACTGATTCAATTGATTTTTCAAATGCTCAAATTGAACTTGGAACAAACTTACCACTTACATTTAGTTATGAAACAAATCCAAGTGACATGATTCCATTTGAAAAACAAGAACCATGTTATTTAATTTGGACAACAGATGAAACGAAAAAAATTATCTTTGAACATTTAAATGAATCTAGTATGTATTCTGGTATTGTCGAAGGTGTAGGACCAAGATATTGTCCATCAATCGAAGATAAGATGGTACGTTTTAAAGATAAAGATCGTCATCAAATATTCTTAGAACCAGAAAGCCTAACTCTTGGTGAAACATATATTCAAGGATTTTCTACAAGTATGCCTCATGATGTTCAAGAACAAATGGTGCATTCTTTACCAGGACTTGAAAATGCAAGATTTGCAAAATATGCATATGCGATAGAATATGATGCAATTGATCCTCAACAATTAAAACCTACGCTTGAAGCAAAAACAATCAAAGGTTTATATTTTGCAGGACAAGTAAACGGAACAAGCGGTTATGAAGAAGCTGCAGCACAAGGATTAATGGCCGGTATTAATGCAAGCTTATCGCTTGAAGAAAAAGAAGAAATAGTTTTAAGAAGAGATGAAGCATATTTAGGTGTTTTAATTGATGACTTAGTAACAAAAGGTGTAGTAGACCCATATAGAATGCTTACATCTCGTGCCGAATATCGTCTTTTACTAAGACACGATAATGCCGATAGAAGACTTCTTGAATATGGATATTATGCAGGGCTTATCAAAGAAGAACGTCATAATAAATTCTTGAATAAAATAAAAGCACTAGAAGATGAAATAAAACGACTTGAAGTAGTTCGTCTTACTCCAAAGTCAAATATTAATTCATATTTAGAAAGTATTAATTCCCCTATTTTAAAAGACGGAATTAGTGCAAAAGAACTTATGAAACGTCCAGAAATTAGTTACTTTGATATAGTTAAAATGTTAGATTTAGAAAACCCACTTCCATATGAACTTGGAGAGGAATTAAACATCGAAGTAAAATACGCAGGTTATATTGAAAAATCATATCGTGATGCAAACAAGATGTTAAAACTAGAATCTATTAAAATACCAGCTGATTTAGATTATAATGATATTCCTAATATCGCAAGCGAAGCAAAAGAAAAACTAAACAAAGTTCGTCCTTTTACAGTTTCACAAGCAATGCGAATTAGCGGTGTAAATCCAAGTGATATTGCAATATTACTTGTTTACCTAGAATCAAGAAAGAAATAATTAATATGAATGAATTAATTAAATCAATTGTTGATGCAAATGAAGTTCAACTTGAACAACTAAAAAAATACTATGATATTTTAATAGAAGAATCAAACAAATATAATCTAACAGCTATAAAAGATTTAGAAGAAGTATATATCAAACATTTTTATGATAGCCTACTTTTATCAAAGACAACTGATTTATCTAAAAATGTTAAGCTTGCAGATATCGGAAGTGGCGCCGGATTTCCTGGATTAGTTCTTAAAATAATGTTTCCAAATGTATCTATTACATTAATAGAACCAACTCTTAAAAGATGCAACTTTTTAAACCTTGTAATAAAAGAATTAGACTTAAAAGATATATATGTAGTTAACGCTAGAGCCGAAGAATATATCAAAGAAAAAAGAGAATATTTTGATATTGTCACAGCTAGAGCAGTAGCTCCACTTAATATCTTACTTGAACTTTCAATTCCTTTCTTAAAACAAAATGGCATTTTTATCGCAATGAAAGGAAGTAGTGCAAGCACTGAATTAGATGAAGCTAAGAATGCTTATAAAATATTAAATGCAAAAGTTACTGAAGAATATACATTCAACTTACCAAAAGATTTAGGAATAAGAAAAATTATTAAATTTACAAAGTTAGGAAAAACAAAAGATATATATCCTAGACTTTATGCAAAGATAAAAAAACAACCATTGTAGGAGATAATATGAGTGCAAGAATAATCTCAATAGTCAATCAAAAAGGTGGCGTTGGTAAAACAACAACAAGTATTAACTTAGCTGTTGCTTTAGCTATGCAAAATAAAAAAGTCTTATTAATTGACTTTGACCAACAAGCAAACGCAACTATCGGGCTTGGCGTAAAAAGAGAAGATGTATTATTTGATATATCAGACTTTTTTACACATATTGCGGTATTACATAAAGCGATTATTAAAACAGCTGTTGAAAATTTAAAACTAATACCAGCTTCAATAAAACTAGCAAATATTGAAGAATCGCTTTATCAAGTACCAGATAAAGAGTTTTTACTTGATCGAAAATTAAAAGTTATTAAAAAAGATTATGACTATATCTTAATTGACTGTCCACCATCACTTAGTTTAATTGTTGATAATGCTTTATTTGCAAGTGATTCGGTAATTATTCCTGTAGAATGTGGCTATTATTCTTATGATGCTCTTAACCAAATGATTCATAAAATTAATCAAGTTCAAAAAGTTAAACCACTTGAAGTAGAAGGAATTCTTCTTACAAAACTTGATAATAGAAATACGCTTGGATATGAAGTTGCGGAAAAAGTAAATTTCTTATTCCCGGATAAAATATTTAAAACAATTATTACATATTCAAGTCATATCCAAGAAGCTCCAATGCATGGAAAAAGCGTTGTTGAATTTTCTTTTAATTCGAGGGGTTCAAAAGAATATCGCTTATTAGCAGAAGAGATTATTAGTAAAAGCATAGGAGGCAATTAAAATGAGTGAATTTTTCTCACCTACAAATGCAATTGTATCATCAATTCTTAGTGCAGTTGCAATAATTATTTATTTTGTACTTAGTTGGCTTATTAAAAAATTATTTAAGAAAAACACAAATAAAGGCTTAGCTGTTTTAAATTTATTTTTAAACCTATTTTTAGCAGCTGCTTTTATTGTATCAATACTATTTATATTAGGGCTAAACATTACTGCGGTATGTAACAAAGTTGTAAGCTTAGCAACACGTGATAATTTAAAAGTTTTCTTGACTGAAAATATTTCAAAAATTGTCGGTGTAATTTTAACAATTGTTATCGCAAGCATTATAATGAGTTCATTTATCGCTATCTTAAAGGCTACTAAAGCAAGAAGACCTGAAGATCAAAAAAGAAAGCGTACTCTTGATAAAGTATTAGTTAGTATTGTTAGATATGTTGTAATTATTGTTTCGGCAGTAATTATATTATTTATCCTTGGTGTAAACGTAATTCCAGCTCTTGCAGGTCTTGGAATTGCCGGGCTTGTTCTTGGTCTTGGAGCACAAAAACTAATAACTGACTTTATAAGTGGTTTATTTATTATACTAGAACACCACTTTGATGTTGGTGATATTATTGATGTTGGTGGATTTAAAGGTGAAGTAATTGACCTTGGTTTAAAAACAACAAAGATTAGAAACTGGCAAGGACAAGTAAAAATTCTTTCAAATTCAGAAGTTTCAAATTTAATTAACTGTTCTTTAAATAATACAGTATTCTCAACAACATTTGATGTATCTTATCAAGCTGATGTTAATCGTGCAATGGAAGTAGTAAACAATGAACTTCCTGTTATGTTAAAAGATAACGAAAATATTTTAGTAATGCCAAGATGCAATGGTGTATCAGCATTAACTGCAAGAAGTATTACAATTAATGTTGTTGCTACAGCTAAAAACGAATCACATTATCAACTTACACGCGATATCAATACAGCTATAAAAGAAATTCTAGAAAAAAACAACATCAAATTCCCAGGAGAGACTAATGATTGATCCAACAACTGTTAAAGTAGGAGATATATTAACATTTAAAAAAAGCCATCCATGTGGAGGCGCAACTTGGAAGGTATTAAGAATTGGTGTTGATTGGAAACTAGAATGCACCACTTGTAAAAGAGTTATTATGATATCAAGACTTGATGCACTTAAAAGGGTTAAATAGAGGTAATAATGCGAAAGAATAAGAACAAATCAAACGAAACTTTAGAAAAAGAAATAGAAGTCTTAGAAGATGGTGGAAACATCATTGTTGAAAACGATGAAAAACAAAAAAATCCAAAGAAAGTAAGAAGACAAAAAAGATCTCGTGCATTCTTTATTCTTTGGAATATCGCATCAATTATCTTTTATGGAATTTCTACTGCGACATATCTTATAAAA
>CAJGCS010000014.1 GCA_904501965.1 uncultured Bacilli bacterium
AGTTATTCACCAACAAACTACCACTCTATCTATGCTAATCAAGACATATCAATGGTATATGCTCTAGCTACATCTGATAATATTTATGCAATGAAAACTCATTTGTTTTTAGGCCCGGACAAACTTGCAAATAGGCTTATTGATTTTGGGTTTTCAAGTGACATTCCTAAAGATCTTCCATCTCTTGCACTTGGAACTAAAGAAACAAGTCCAAAAGAACTTTGTGAAGGATTTAGTATTCTTGCAAATCTAGGTAAATTTATTACCCCTACAGTTATCACAAAAATTACTACATTTGATGGAGAAGTAATATATGAAGCAAACCAAAAAGTAAAACGTATTGCAGATGAAAGTGATGTATATATATTAAATGAAGCTATGACATCTATCTTTGATAATAATATGACTTATAATATCAGACCAACTGGTGTAATTTTAAATCCTTTATTAAAACATACTTATAGTGCTAAATCCGGTTCTACAAAAACAGATAATTGGATGATTGGATATAATCCAGATATATGTTGTGTTGTTTGGAGCGGATTTGATGATAATACTGAAATCTTAAAAACTGCTGATTTAAGAAGTGCAAAGTATATTTGGGCAGATTGTGTAGAAGCTTTCTATAATAATAAGGAATACTCAAATTGGTATGAAACACCAAGCGATGTAATTAAAGTTGAGCTTAACCCAATCAGTGGGTTTTATCCATCTTTTACAGAATATTATAAAGGAATATATTTAAAAACTGATAATCTTCCTTGGTTTATAAGACTACTTTATCAAAAAGAAGAAAATATGTTTATATAAAAAAGCAAAATGAATAAATCCAAACAAACGGATACATTCATTTTGCTTTTTCTTATTTTTGAAAATATTCAAGTAAGTCTTCACTTATACTATCAATTGGTATTGCAAATCCCATACCTTCAATATCTTCATTTGCAATTTTCCAAGTATTGATACCAAGAAGTTCTCCTTTTATATTAAATAAACCACCACCTGAATTACCATGGTTTATTTCAGCATTATGTTGAATATATAAATTTCTTACTTCTTTATTATCATCTATCTTATCAATAATTATTCTATCAACATAACTTACATTGCCTACTGTAATAGTACTATAATATTTATCAACATCATACGGATTACCAACAGCTATTACAAATCTACCAACTTCTGTTTTCTTAGTTGCAACCCTTGCAACTTCTAATATTCTTGGACATTCAAATGATATTATTGCAATATCTTTAGTATCATCTAATTTGCATACACTAGCACTATAAGTATCACCTTCACTAAATGATATATATACAGTTCTTAAATTACCACTGTTTGTTGCAACGACATGTTTATTAGTAATAACATAATAACTATATAAATTATCATTAATTTTTGTTTTTGAAATCACTACACCCGATGCAAAACTGTTATTTGTCATAATTGCAGTTTTCGTTTCAGTCTTAATTGCAACAACAGTTTTACTTGCGATATTTGATGCTTCTACAATTGCATCTTCAAAATCTAAGATTGAAATATTTTCCCCATAGATAACTTCTCTATTAATTACTTCATTAATAATAGTTGTTTTTGAACATGATGAAGTAATAAACAATATAAACATTATAGTTATAAAAATATAAACTTTTTTCATGTTAAACACCAAATACCCTTTTAACATTCTCTTCAATTTGTTTTTCAACTATAGATTCATCTATATTTTTTATATTTGCAATTTCCTTTATAATATAAGGAATATACTTAGGCCCATTTTCCTTTCCTCTAAAAGGATGAGGAGTCAAATATGGAGAATCAGTTTCTGAGATTAAATATCTTAAATCTATCTCTTCTACAACTTCTTTCATAACACGACCGTTTTTAAATGTAACGGGGCCAGAAATACCAAGGACAAAGTTTTCCTTAATAAATAATTTCGCCATTTCTTTAGTTCCACTAAATGAGTGCATCACTCCGCCAACAACTTTTGCATTCGTTTTCTTAAGTGTTGTCAGTGTCAATTCAATAGCATCACGAGAATGAATACTTATTGGTAAATTTAATTCTTTAGCAATCTCAATTTGACGAATAAATGCATACTCTTGTTCTTCTTTAGTTGTTACATCCCAGTGAAAATCATAACCTATTTCACCAATACCTACAACTTTAGGTTTTTTTGCATTTTCTTTAAGCCAGTTATATTCTTGATCACCATAGCCTTTAATTTCAGTTGGATGAAAACCGATTATAGCAAAGCATTCTTCATATTTATTTGCAATCTCAAGTGCTAATTTACTAGTTTCTAAATCATACCCAACGACAAAGAATTTAGAAACGTTGTTTTCTTTTGCATCGAATATTACTTCATCAATTTTACTATATAAGTCTTTATTATTTAAATGAACATGAGTATCTATTAACATAAAAATACTCCTTTCTATGTAATTAAGTATATTATAACATTATTTTAAAATAATATCAAATAGAGAATTATTAATATAAAAAACACCTTTTATTAAGGTGTTTTATAAACTTGATAATACTTCCATAAGATCTACTAATGTCCACGGAAAAACAGTTGCAACTCCAAAAACTAACATCCATGCACACATAACACTAAAAAACAATATATTCATAATCATTAAGCCCTTGCCTCGATAACTATAATTTCTAAGAGCAATGCTTACGATTAAAGAAACTAGTAATCCAAGTGGTTGTAATAAATATCCGATTTGAAGGAAATAAATAATTTTTATATCCACTGGAAATCTTCCTGGGAAAAATGGTCTTTGTCCAGAAGTTGATATTCCTGACCTAACAAATACAACACATGCAACAAATATTATAAATGTATATATTAATGCAAGAATTGTAATTATTGTTGTTATTATGTGCGTTCTATTACCATTTGTATCCAAATCTACCATATCTATATTAGGGCTCATAATTCCTCCTTATACAATTTTTATAAAAACTTTTTAAAACAAAAATAAAGTAATACTAAATAAACAATAATATGCAAAGCAGCTATTATAATACTAGTAATAAAATGCTTTTTTATATTTGATAAATATAGGTATCTTGAAGTATAGATAATAGGAGCTATAAAATATAAACATGATAATAAACCAACACTAGCTATAATAATTCCTGGAGTAATATTATTTTTATCAATGTTTATATTGCTAACAATTAAAGTTGTAATAATAAGGGCAATAAAAAGTACAATACCAATTTCAACAAGAAATAACGATATATTAGAAAAACTTCCTGTAACTTTATTACTATCATCACTTTGACTTAAGAAGTCTTTTAATTTAATATAATCTTCAGGTACTTTCTCACAACAGCTTCTACAGTCATTATTTGAATTATTTTTTGTTTTACTCATAAATTCACCTTAGTATATATTATATCAAATTTTTAACTTTGTCAAAACAAAAAAGCATACTAAATTAAATTAGTATGCTTAACCTATGATATTTCATTTTGAAATAATTTAAATACTTCAGATGTTGCGACAGCATCATGAAGCGCATTATGATCTTGTTCTTCTACTGGACTACGTCCAAATAAATGATACGCATTAAAAAGACCAATATCAGTCTTAATATTGTAATAGTTTTTAATTACTTGCATTAAATTAACAATTTTTTGTCTTTCGACAAGAGGCTTTAATTTATATTTTTCATAAAAGTTATTAAGCATTAATATATCGTTTTTTCCCCAAACATATATTACTGGTTGATAAAGCATAATAACATCTTTTAGTTTTCTATAAAACTCATAGGGAGTTTCTGCTTTTCTAAAATCGCTCATAGAAATATTTAAGAAATTAAATGTTCTTGCATTTAAACCATCGTTATTTGATGGTTTTACATTTGCATTAAGTGAAGTTATCATATTACCATCAGGATCTTCTAAATAAGCTCCGTACTGAATAATTTCCGCAACAAATCCGCTTCCGTGTTGATAATCATAAGGAGGCATTGTAAATTCTAAATCTAAGAATAAACGATATTGTTCTTTATTAATTAGTTTATTTACGCCCTTTTTAACTGTACTTATATCAAATAAAACTGTTGTTTTTCTTCCAGCTCTTTTAAATAACTTTATAAAATTGTAAACTTCATACACTTTAAATCGATGTTGTATCTTCGCATTGTCACTACAGTTAAAGCTTACAAATAAACCTAACTGTAAATAGTCACTAAATTTCTTTTGTTGGCTCTTTGTTAAATAAAAATACATTATTCTTCTACCAACTAAGACTGTGAATATTCTTCTTGATAGCGAGATACCTCTTATTATGCCGTGTATCGTCTGCATACTATCACCTGTCTTCGTTTGTTAATTTAATTTCATTCATTTTTATCAACTCTAAAATTGCTTGACTTCTTCCTTTAACGCCTAATTTTTGAATAACATTTGAAATATGATTTCTTACTGTTTTACTACTTATACCAAAATAGTTTGCAATATCATCAGTACTATAATTTCTTATTAATAATTCAAAAATCTTCTTTTCTCGAGTTGTTAAAAAACTTTTTAAAGCCATCCTAATCCCCACTCTTTCATAGATATTCTATGCAAAGATGTTATGATTTGTCACGACTCTTAAGTGTTTCTTTTAGGTTGATTGCGATATCTTTTGAAAATCCGATTGCCTTATATTTTTCAATAGGGGCATTAATCATTTCTTCAATACTTTTAAAGTTTTCATGTAGTATTTTCTTTCTTGTTTTACCAATACCTTTGATTCCATCAAGAATTGATGTAAGTGTGTTTTTTGTATGTGTTTGCTTGAAGAATGTTATTGCAAATCTATGTACTTCGTCTTGCATAGATTCAAGAAGTAAGAAAATATTACTCTTTTTATCTATTTTTACTTCATCTAAATTAGATGTAATAATACTATCAGTTTTATGATTATCATCTTTTTGAAGACCAATAATATCAATATTAGTAATACCTAAATCATTTAATACGTTTTTAGCAGCTTTAACTTGAATCTTACCACCATCGACAATAAGTAAATTCGGCATAACTTGATTTTCTTCTTTTAAGCGTTTATATCTTCTTGTTAATACTTCGATCATTGTATGATAATCATCGGCACCTTCAACTGTTTTAACTTTGTATTTTCGATAATCTTTTCTTGAAGGCATACCATCAACATAAGAAACCATTGCACTTACAGCACTTGCACCTTGAATGTTTGAGTTATCGAATAGTTCAATTCGTTTAGGATATTCAATATTAAGCATTTTACTAAGTTCAATAAGTGGTTCTTTTGTTTTACTAAGTTTTAGTTTTCTTAAGTTTAGCGAATGTTCTAGCGACTCTTTAGCATTATTATTAGCAAGTTCTACTAGTTTTTTCTTTGTTCCTTTTACAGGTATATTAATTCTTAGTCCAAGTAATTCAGAGATTATTTCGTATCCTTCTAAATATGGTATTAATAACTCATATGGATGAACATTAGACTTTGAATCATAAAATTGATATATATATGAAACAATAATTTCATTTAAATTATCATATATATCAAATACTTCACAAGTTCTTTCAATAATCTTTCCATAACGCATATGGAATAGTTGTATAGAAACAATACCATCATGTTCATAAAAGCCAAGAACATCTCTTGAAACTCCATCATTAATAATAATTGATTGTTTTTCGGAAATTGTATTAATATTATTTATTATATTACGATATTCAATAGCTTTTTCAAATTCAAGATTATTTGAAGCTTCAATCATTTTATCATTAAGTTTATTAATAAGTTCTTTGTCACTGCCGTTTAATACTTTTTGAGCACTTTCAATATAATCTATATAGTCTTCTTTTTTAATGTTATTTATACAAGGTGCAAGACATTGTCCCATGTCATAGTATAAACAAGATTTCTTAGGAATTTGATTACATTTTCTAAAAGGATAAATTTTGTTTAAAACTTCAACTAAATCACGACACGCTTTAACATTAGGAAAAGGCCCAAACACTTTATTACCAGTTCTTCTTGTAAATTTCTTTATATCTCTTGTATAAACAAGTTTAGGATTTTCTTCATCAATAAAACAAATATATGGGTATGTTTTATCATCCATAAGTAAAATGTTATATTGAGGTCGATATTCTTTAATATAGTTAAGTTCTAGTAAAAAAGCTTCTACCTCAGTTGTTGCGACAATATACTCAAATGTAACAACATCCATAAGCATTCTTGTTGTTTTTGCATCGTGGCTACCCGAAAAGTAACTTCTTAATCTTTTATGAAGATCTTTAGCTTTCCCAACATAAATAATTTCTTTGTTTTTATTCAACATTTGGTAACAACCTGGTTTATGTGGGACAAGTGTAAGCTTAGCTTTTATGTTATCTAGTATTTTATTTTGTTTCATAAAAGCCTCCTTTTTTAAAAGTTTAACCCCTATCTTAGAATAGGGGTTAATTTTATTTTTTAAGTTCTTCTAAGATTTTTGAAATTTTATTTCCGTATGCAAGTGATTCATCATATTTAAACTTTAACTCAGGTGTTTTTCTTAAGTCAAGTCTGTGTGCAAGTTCGCTTCTTAAATAACCTCTTGCATCAATTAAATCTTTTGATGTAGCTTCAATTTCTGTATCTTTTCCAAGGACTGTAAACCATACAGTTGCGATTGATAAATCTTTTGTTACTTGAACCTTAGTAATAGAAACAAATTTTAATTTAGCATTTTTAACTTCATTTGCAAGTATTGTTGCAAGTTCACGTTCGATTATTTTTTCTACTCTTTCTAAACGAAATGCCATATTAATCTCTTTCTACTTCTTCCATTACGAAGCATTCAATGATATCGCCTACTTTAATATCATTAAAGTTTTCAATAGTAATACCACATTCATAACCTGATTTAACTTCTTTAACATCATCTTTAAATCTACGTAATCCTGCCATACGACCAGTATAAATTACAATACTATCACGGATTAATCTCACACCACTGTTTCTAACAATAGTACCTGATGTAACATAACTACCTGCAATTGTACCAATTTTACTAACTTTGAAGATTTCTCTAACTTCTGCTTGACCTGAGATTTTTTCTTCAAATACAGGATCTAACATACCTTTAACTGCTTTTTCGATATCTTCTTGAAGTTTATAGATAATGTTATATAATCTTATTTCAATACCTTTTTCTTTTGCAAGATCAGTAATATTAGATTGAGGACGAATATTAAAACCAACAATGATAGCATTAGATGCAACAGCTAAACTAATATCATTATCTGTAATACCACCAACACGAGCACCAATAACATTAATCTTTGTACCTTCAATTTCAATCTTAGAAAGTAATCCTTTAATAGCTTCAATTGAACCTTGAACGTCACATTTAATAATTAAATTAAGTTCTTTTAGGTCTTTGTTTTCTTGATTTTTAAATACTTCATTTAATGATACTGTTTTACCAACACCCATTTCATCATTAAACTTGTTATAAGCACGAGTTTCAGCAATAGCTTTTGCTTGACGTTCATCATTAATTGCCATGAATTTTTCACCAGCAAAAGGAACTTCAACAAGCCCTGTAATTTCTACTGGTTTAGCAGGTCCTGCAAGTTTAACTTGTTTACCATATTCATCACTCATCGCTCTTACTTTACCATAAGTATTACCAACAACAATAACGTCACCAACTTTTAAAGTACCATTTTGAACTAGAAGTGTTGCAACTGGTCCACGTCCTTTATCAAGTTTAGCTTCAATTACTGTACCTACACCTAAACGATTTGGATTAGCTTTATATTCTTTTAATTCAGCAGATAAAATAACCATTTCAAGAAGTTCATCTACACCCATACCAGTTAAACCTGAAATTGGAACAAAGATTGTATCTCCACCCCATTCTTCAGCAAGTAAGTTATATTCTGTTAATTCTTGTTTAATTCTATCAGCAGATACACCTGGTTTATCCATCTTAGATACTGCAACAATAATTGGAACACCTGCAGCTTGAGCATGTTCGATAGCTTCTTTTGTTTGAGGCAT
Source organism: uncultured Bacilli bacterium (assembly GCA_904501965.1). Taxonomy (GTDB): domain Bacteria; phylum Bacillota_I; class Bacilli_A; order ML615J-28; family CAG-313; genus CAJGCS01. Next base: position 8,042 of record CAJGCS010000014.1, read on the forward strand.
AACACCATCATCAGCAGCAACAACTAAGATTACGATATCTGTGATTTGAGCACCACGAGCACGCATTTCTGTGAATGCAGCATGCCCTGGAGTATCAATAAATGTAATTAATTTACCGCTTTTTTCTACTTGGTATGCACCAATATGTTGTGTAATACCACCAGCTTCACCTTTAACTACGTAACTGCCTCTAATAGCATCAAGTAAAGTTGTTTTACCATGGTCAACGTGGCCCATAATTGTAACGATTGCAGGACGAGGAAGTAAATCTTCTTCACTGTCAACAAATGCCATTTCATCGAAACGGATTAAGTCAGTAATTGTTTTATCTTTTAATTCGTAATCATATTCAATAGCAATTAATTCTGCAGTTTCTCTATCTAATGCATTAGTTGCACTTGCCATAATACCCATTGAAGTAAATAGTTTTTTAACAAGTTCTGTTACACCAATATGCATTGCTTCAGCAACTTCCATTACTGTCATACCTTTTTCGTAATATAAAACGTGATCTTCAATAACTTCTTCTCTTGGAATATTACTTGTTCTTGATTCTACATTTTTATTACGTTTGTTTTTATTACTATTTTTCTTACGTCCTTTAATAACGTCTTCTTGGTTGCTCTTTTTCTTTGCAGGTTTAGATGCTTGATAAGAATCATCTTCTAAGAAATCTTGATATTTATTTAATGTTTCTTCATCAATTCTTGGAATAATTTCTTCAGCTTCTTCAAGGAAAGATTTCTTGATTGCTTCTTTCTTTGGATCAACCACCACTTCTTTTTTAACAACTGGTTTTACAGTTTGTTTATTTTCTTGAACAAATTTCTTTTCTTGAACTACTTTTTGTGCTTGTTCAACTTTCTTTTCTTGAACTACTTTTTGTTCTTTAACATGGTTTAATTCATTTGCAGGTTTTTGTACTGGCTTATTTGTATTTTTTTGTTCATTTTGTTTTTGAGCAGCTTTTGTTGCGATGTTTACAGCTGGTTTTGGAGCTACCTTAGGTTTAGCAGTTTTGAATGGATATGGAATATTATATCTTTTTGCTAGTTTCTTTTCAACATCTTTTTCAACAAATGTTTCTTCTCCATTAGAAGTATCAATACCAACGTTTGGTAATATATTTAATAACTCTTGAACGGGAGTTTTAAAAATTACAGCTAATTCTTTAACCTTCATTATTAGTCACCTCTTTCAATTCTTTCATAATTGCTTTTTTAAATCCAATATCATTAATTGCAATTACTTTTATATTTTGCTCACCTAATGAATGTGAAAGTTCATCAGTTGAGAATTTTGTAATAACAGGAATATTATAAAATGCTCCTTTTTTTGTTACTTTTTCAATTGTTGCAAGACTTGCATCGTTTGCAACAAACATAATATGTGTTTGTTTAGATCTTAAATTTTTCAAAACAGCATCTGTACCTTGAACAAGTTTTCCGGCTCTTTTTGAAAGTCCTAAATAATTTAATACTTTACTCAAAGTTATTTATTTTCTCCTTCAATTAATGAAAGTAATTCATCGTATATTTCATTTGGAACTTGTACTTCAAGGTGTCGATCAAATATTTTTTTCTTTCTAGCAGTTTCAATGGCAGATTTATTTTTAGAAACATATGCGCCATGTCCTCTAACTTTACCTGTTAAGTCAACTACTACACTTCCTTCGGGTGTACGAACAATTCTAAACATTTCCATTTTTGGAAATTGTTCATTTGTTACGATACATTTTCTTAGCGGTATCTTTTTTTGTTTTATCATTTTTACCACTTCCTAGTGTACATTTGGTTTAAATCTAATTTCTTCTCTATAAGCTGCTGTTTCGTCTTTGATGTCAATCTTCCAACCAGTTGTTTGTGAAGCTAGACGAGCATTTTGTCCACCTTTACCAATTGCAAGAGAGAATTGTTGATCTGGAACAATAACGATTGAACGTTTTTCTTCTTCATTTACAAGGACTGAAATTACTTTTGCAGGAGTTAATGCTTCCGCAATTAATTGAACTGGATCATCTTTCCATTCAAAGATATCAATTCTTTCACCATTTAATGCATCATTAATTTGTTTAATACGTCCACCGTTTAAACCAACACATGCACCTTTAGCATCAACGTTGATATTATTTGATTTAATACCAATTTTTGTTCTGCTTCCTGGTTCACGAGCAAGAGCAATAATTTCTACTGTACCATTTTGAATTTCAGGAATATACATTTCAAATAAACGTTTAATTAATTCTTTATTATTTCTTGAAACAAATACTTTAGGTCCTTTACCAGTTTCTTCAACTTTTGTAATAGCTACTTTCATTGGAGCACCTGGTTCACATGATTCACCTGGTAATGTTTCTTCAACAGGCATAAATGAATGAACTCCCATACCAATATCTAAAATAACAACTTTATCTGTTCTTTTTACAATAGTAGCTGTAACCATTTCATTTTCACGTTCTTTGAAGTATTCGAATGCTCGTTTGCCACCTAATTCTTTTAAGTTTTGAATAAAGATTTGTTTGAAACGAGCTGCACCTTTTCTTCCGATACTTGCAAAGTTAACTTCAGTTTTTATTTCTGAACCAACTCTAACACGTGCACGAATTTCTTTTGCTTCTTCTAAAGTGATTTGACCATCAATACCTTCTGGATCAATTTCAGATACTACATGAAAGATATTATAAATTCTTACCTTTTTTTGTTCATCATTGAATTCAACAACAATTTCACCTTTAGCACCTTCTAATTGACAAGCTTTAATAAGTGCTACTTCAACTGCTTTTTTAACGTCTTCAATTTCTAGATGACGTTCATTTGCGATAACTTCTAATTGTTCATAAAATGCTTTTGTAATCATATTCTCTTCCTCTTTTAAAATTTTACTGCTAATCTTATTTTAGCTATTTTTTCTTTTGGAACTATAAAAGTCTTCTTAGCACCTTTTATAAATCCTTTTACAACTAATTCGTTTTCTTTATTTTCTTCTAAATGACCATATAGTTCATCTTGGTTAAAAGCTGATTCTATTTTTTCAGTCATTTTAACATATATATATTTACCAATTGCTTTATTATAATCATCTTCAGATTCTAAACTTCTTTCAACCCCTGGGGTTGTTACCTCTAGATAAGAATCATCTGGGAGATAATCATTTACAAGATCTAAAATTTGTTCATTGATCTTTGCAACAAGATCAATATCTAAAGTAAATGTCTTCGGGTCGTCAATTATTACTTGAGCAATTACTGCTCCAAACTCAACAACTTTTTTTACATCTACTAAAATTAAACCATATTCTTCAACAACTGGTTTACTTAACTCTTTAATTTTTTCTAAATAATTTTCCATTTTTAATACTCCGTATAAAAAGCGAGCCCTTATCAAGCTCACTCCTTTCTTTCAATATTAATCTATTACTATTGTATCATATTTTAAACAAATAGTCAAATAATAAATCTATAAGTTTAATATTTTATTAGACTAAACCTATTATTTCCTAAAAATAATATTATTATTCTATTTATTATTAACTAAGTATTTGTTTTTTTATTTTTGAAACAAATAAATATGCAAGCGGTGTTGCAAATAATGCTTCAATTCCAAGTTTAATACCATATTGGATTAATATCATTATTACTAGTTCATTAATATCAATAACACCTAAAAAGGCAATAAGTAAAAATACTGTTGTGTCTAAAAAATGTCCAACAACTGAACTACCAATTGTTCTAATCCACAAATACTTTCCTTTTGTCCATTTTTTAATTTTTTCTAAAACAAATGAATTAGAAAACTCTCCAATAATAAATGCAACAAGCGAAGCAATAAGTATTCTTGGTGTTTGTAAAAAAACTGTTTTATAAGCATCAGAAATAACTTCTTGATCACTTGATGTTGGTAAAATAATACCTAAACTAGTAAAAGCTATAAAAAATACATTGCACAGTAAAGTAATAAAAATTACTTTTCTTGCAGTTTTAAAACCCCATACTTCAGTTAAAATGTCTCCAAGCATATATGTCAAAGGGAATATTAATGTTCCATTATCTAGAAATGGTATGTTAAAAACATTAAGAATTTTTACAGACATAACATTAGAGGTAATGTAACACGCAATAAGCAAACCAACAACAATTACAAAATACATTGTTGCTTTAGACATTACTATACTTTGTTTCTCCTGGTTTTTTCTAGGGTTGTCCAGCACCTGTTTTTTCATTTTAATTCCTTTCTTAAAATAAAATATTTGTTATATAAAATAACATTATATATTATAACATTATTTTAACTTTTTTTCATTTTTAATGATATTTTTTAATTATTTACTTGATATTTTTTATTTTTTAGCATACAATATTTTTAAAAGGAGGATAAAAAAATGATAAAAGTTAATTTTCAAAATAAAGAATTAACTGTTGAAGAAGGAACACGTGTTCTTGATTTAATAGATGATTCGAATAAGACTGATTATTTAATTTGTGAAATTAATGACTTAGTAAAAGAACTGGATCGTCCTCTTACAAATAATGCAAAGGTAGAATTATTTGGCATTGAACATTTAGAAGGAGGAAAAGCATACGAAACAACTCTTAGATATATTGTAGCTATGGCGTTTCATAATCTTTATCCTGATCTTACTATTCGTTTTAGCTATAATGTTTCAAGATCAATTTTTTGTGAAATTCAAGGCTTAAATCATCATATTAGTCAAATAGCTGAAAACATCCAAAAAGAAGTAAAAAGAATAATTGAATTAAACTTACCTATAAAAAGAATAACAATAAGTGTAGCGGAAGCTACAGAAATTTATAAAAAGTTCAATCATAAAGACAAAACAGCTATTTTAAAATTTAGACCTGAACAAATTGTTCATTTATATAAGTGTGGTGACTACTATAATTATTTACACAACTATATGGCGCCGTCAACAGGATGCATAAAAACATATACTATTAAACCGTATGGTCATGGTATTATTTTACAATATCCAAGAAATGAATTAGATGGCGAAATTCCTCATTTTGTTGAAGAAGCAACATTTGGAAAGACTTTAATGAAAGCATATAGTTGGGGGATAAAAACACAAACCCAAACAATTGTAGATGTAAACAAAAAGATTGAAACAATACCAAGAGACTTTGTTCAAATGTGTGAAGCAAGACATAATAAACAACTTGCAGAACTTGGCGATAATATTGAAAAAGATATTCAAAATATTCGTCTTATTTGTATTGCTGGACCGAGTTCAAGTGGCAAAACAACATTCTGCAATCGCTTAAGAGTTGAACTTCTTTCAAGAGGAATTAAGCCTGTTATGATTTCAATGGATGATTACTATTACACAAAACCAGAAATTTCTAAAATTCAGGGAAAACCTATTGGAGAACTTGATTTAGAACATATTAATACTCTTGATATTGATTTATTTAATAAAAACTTATTTGATTTAATTAATGGTGAAGAAGTTGCTCTTCCAAGATACAATTTTGTAACTGGAAAAAGAGAAGATGGTGAAATATTAAAAGTTGATTCTAATTCACCTATTATTATTGAAGGTAT
>CAJGCS010000015.1 GCA_904501965.1 uncultured Bacilli bacterium
AATCTGGTAGATGGCAAAAGTATGGACCTGAACTTATGCGTTTTAAAGATAGACATGACCGTGATTTTTGCTTAGGCCCTACTCATGAAGAAATTTTTACTGATTTAATTCGCAATGAAGTAAAATCTAGAAAAAATCTACCTTTAAATATTTATCAAATTCAAACAAAATATCGTGATGAATTACGTCCTCGTTTTGGTCTTATGAGAGGCCGTGAATTTATTATGAAAGATGCATATTCTTTTGACCTTGATGAAAAAGGTTTAGATGCATCTTATCAAAACATGTATAAAGCATATTGTAATATTTTTGATCGTTTAAGCATTAACTATAAAATTGTACTTGCAGATACAGGTGCAATTGGCGGAACAGGTTCTCATCAATTTATGGCACTTAGTGATATTGGTGAAAGTGATATTGCATATTGTGATTGTGGATATGCAGCTGACGTTGAAAAAGCTACATCAAAAGTTGATGAATATAAATTTAACGAAGAAGTAAAACCACTTGAAATTGTAGATACTCCAAAAGTAAAAACAATTGAAGAAGTTAGTGCATTCTTAAATGTATCAAGTAAAGATGTTGTGAAAACTCTTGTTTATGTTGATATGTCAAAAAATGTAAATGAAGTGGTTGTAGGTATGGTTAGAGGTGACCGTGAACTTAATGAAGTTAAACTTGTAAATGCTCTTGGTATTGCTGAACACGAAATTCGTCTTGCAACTTATGATGAAATTTTATCAGTTGGTATGGTTGAAGGCTTTGCAGGTCCAGTTGGTACAAGTGTTAAACTATTTGTTGATGAAGAAGTAGCCAATATGAAAAACATCGTTGTTGGCGCTAATCAAAAAGATAAACACATGATTAATGTTAACTATGGTCGTGATTTTTCTGGTATAGTAATTGATTTAAGAACAGTAAAAGAAAATGATTCTTGCCCTGTTTGTGGTAGAAGTCTTTCTATTGAACGTGGTATTGAAGTTGGTCAAATCTTTAAACTTGGCACAAAATATTCAAAACCAATGAACTGTACTTATCAAAATGAACTTGGTGAAAGTGTACCAATGGTTATGGGTTGTTATGGAATTGGTGTTACAAGAACAGTTTCAAGTATTATTGAACAACACCATGATGAATTCGGTATTAAATGGCCTTTAAATGTAGCGCCATATCATGCTGTAGTAGTTCCAATTAATAATAATGACGAAACTATGCGCACAAAAGCTGAAGCAATTTATGAAGAACTTAAGAAAAACCATGTTGAAGTTATCTTAGATGACCGTGATGAACGCCCTGGTTTTAAATTTAAAGACTGGGAATTAATTGGTATTCCATATACAATTGTTGTTGGAAGAAGAGCAGCTGAAGATGTTTGTGAATTTAAAGTACGCGAAACTTTAGAAAAAACAGAAAAACCTTTTGAAGAAGCTATTAATTTAATTGTTGAAGCTGTTAAAAATTTATAATTTAAAAGGACACATTTAGTGTCCTTTATTTATTGGAGGATGTATGATTAAATTATCTGATCATTTTTCATACAAAAAGTTAATAAGATATTCAATACCGACAATATTAATGATGATATTTACATCAGTATACTGTGTAGTTGATGGATTATTTGTTTCAAATTTTGCAGGTAAAACTGCATTTGATGCACTCAACTTTATTATTCCATTATTACTTATACTTGGTAGCATTGGTTTTATGTTTGGTTCAGGAAGTGCAGCCTTAATCGGTAAAACACTTGGCGAAGGAAATAAAGAAAAAGCAAATTCTATTTTTTCATTTATTATTGTTGTTTCAATTATTACATCAATTATATTAGCTATTTTAGGATTTATTTTTATTAAACCAATTGCCCTTCTTATGGGAGCTGAAGAATATCTTTTAAATGATGCAATTATTTATGGTAGAATTCTTTTTGTATCACTTCCTTTTTATGTTTTACAATTTGAATTCCAATGTTTATTTGCAACTTCTGAAAAACCAAAACTTGGACTTATTGTAACACTTATCGCAGGTATTACAAATATGGCACTAGATGCATTATTTGTTGGTTTATTTAAATTTGGTATTGCTGGTGCGGCATGTGCTACTGCAATAAGTCAAGCACTTGGAGCAATAATCCCACTAATTTATTTTTCACTTCCCAATAAAAGCTTACTTAGATTTTCAAAATTTAAGTTTGACTTAAAAGCTTTATTTAAAGTATGTACAAATGGTTCTTCAGAGTTAATCAGTAATGTATCAATGTCACTTGTTAGTATTTTATACAATTATCAATTATTAAAATTTGACAATGGTCTTACTGCATATGGCGTATTAATGTATGTTAGTATGATATTTCAAGCAATATTTATAGGTTTTACTGTTGGTACATCTCCAATTACTAGTTATCATTTTGGCGCAAAAAATCCAAGCGAACTTAAAAATGTTCTTAAGAAAAGCTTAGTGTTAATTACAATTTTTGCACTTGCAATGTTTTTATCAGGAGAATTATTTGCTCGTCCAATTGCTTATGTTTTCTTTAGTGGTAATTTGGATGTTATGAACTTGACCGAACATGCTTTTAAGATATTTTCTATCTCATTTTTATTTACAGGATTTACATTTCATGCTTCATCGTTTTTTACTGCTTTAAACAATGGCCTAGTCTCAATGATTGTTTCATCGCTTAGAACAATTGTATTTTATATTGCATCAATTCTAATATTGCCAATATTCTTTGGATTAGATGGAATATGGGCTTCAATTGTAGTTGCAGAAGGACTTGGACTTGTTTCTAGTTTTATCTTTATATTTTCATATAAGAAAAAATATAAATACTAAAAAAGGATAACCAAATGGTTATCCTTCGTTTTTTATTTAATGTTTGTTACTTTGTATCCAGCATCTGTGATTGCAGAAGTTATTACTTCATCACTTAAAGAATCTGATAATTCGATTTCTGCAAATTTCTTTTTTAAATTTACATTTACTTTTACAACATTTGGTAAAGCTTTTAAAATAGATTCGACACGTGCTACACAGTGCATACACATCATTCCGTCAATATAAATAGTCTTTTTCATGGTTTCTGTTTTTTCCTTTCCTTGTTTAGTTTTAAATCTTTGTAATCTTAAAGCATTTGTTACTACAAATAATGAACTAAGTGACATTGCTAAAGCTCCTAGCATTGGAGTTAAGATAATTCCAAAATTAGATAACATACCAGATGCAATAAATATGCCTATTACATTGTAGAAGAATGCCCAGAATAAATTTAACTTAATGTTATTTACTGTTTTTTTACTAAGTTTAATCATTGTGCTAATTGCATCAAGGTTTTGATTTGTTAAAACAATGTTTGCACAATCAATTGCAATATCGTTACCACTTGCAATTGCTATACCGATATTTGCTTCCTTAAGAGCAGGTGAATCGTTTATTCCATCACCAACAAAAGCAACAATATTATTACTTTGATATTTTTTAACAATATTAAGTTTATCTTCAGGTAAAACATCTGCATTAACTTCTTCAATATTTAATTCTTTTGCAATAGCTAAAGCAGTAGAAGAAGCATCACCAGTTATTAGAGCAGTTTTAATTCCTTGTTTGTTTAAATTAGAAATTGCTTCAATGCTTGATGACTTGATTTTATCTGCAACAACAAATATTGAGTAGATAATATCACTTGCAAAATATAAAATTGTTTTACCTTCATATTTTGTTTCTAATTCATTAATTTTTTCTTCATTAATTAAAACATTATTTTGTTTTAGTAATTTTAAATTGCCAATATAATAATTTTTGTTTTTGTAAGAACACGTTGCACCAAATCCCTTTAAATACTGATAGTTATTTACATTTGCTTTTTCAATATTTAATTCTTTTGCATATTCACAAATAGCACTTGCTAAAGGATGGTTAGAGAAACTTTCAATTCCGTATGCGAGTCTTAAAGAAGCTTCCTGTGCGCCTTCGAAATTTTCAAAATGAATAACTGATGGCTTACCTTCTGTAAGAGTACCAGTTTTGTCAAATAATACAACATTTATCTTGCTTGCAAGTTGAAGTGACTCGGCATCTTTAAATAAAATACCAAACTTTGCAGCCTTGCCTGTTGCAACCATTATTGCAATCGGTGTTGCAAGACCAAGTGCACAAGGGCATGATATTACTAAAACACAAATTGCATAGTTTAAACTTTTATCTAAACTACCATTTGTTATTATCATCCAAATGATAAAAGTAATTAGTGAAATCGTACAAACAATTGGTACAAAATAAAGTGAAACTTTATCAGCAAGTTTTTCAATTGGAGCTTTTGATGATCCAGCATCTTGAACCATCTTAATAATTTTTGCAATTGTTGTTTCACTTTTTGTTTTTTCTACTTTAATTTTTAAATATCCATTTTTATTAATAGTTGCGCTTGTTACATAGTCTCCTTTATTTACTTCAACTGGCATGCTTTCACCAGTAATTGCAGATTTATCAATGAAACTTGAACCTTCAATTACAGTTCCATCAATTGGAATATATTCATCTTGTTTAACAATGACTATATCACCGATATTTAGGTCATTTACACTAATTTTCTTGATTATTCCATCTTTTTCAATTGAAACCATATCTGGAATAAATTTATATAATTCTTCAATAGCTCTTCCTGTTTTCTTCTTTGATTTGGCCTCAAGAAATTTTCCTAGTGTTACAAGAACTAAAATCATAACCGAAGATTCATAGTAAAGATGAGTTGATTCGCCTAAGTTCAAATCTTTGTTTACAAAAAGTAAAATTGTTATAACTACACTATAAATAAATGAAGCAGAAGAACCAAGGGCTACTAAACTATCCATATTAGGAGCTAATTTGAAAATTAATTTAAATCCTTTTATGAAAAAGTGAAAATTAATAATAATAATTGGAATTGCTAAAATACCTTGTGTAAGTGCAAAATATTCAGCATTTGTATGAGCATTTAAAAAAGGTAGCTCAAGTTTAATCATATGCCCCATTGATAAAAACATTAGAGGCACTAAAAAGATTAAAGAAAGTAAAAAGTTTTTTAAAAGTGTTTTTGCGTTATCAGTTTTTTTAGAAAATTTTGTATCACCTGCATATGGTTTATATCCAAGTGATGTGATAGTGTCAAAGATTTCTTTTTCACTAATTATTTTTTCATCAAATTCAATATCCATTTTTTCGCTTAATAAATTAACATGACATTTATAAACGCCTTTTTTCTTTGAAACATTGTTTTGAACTGTTGCACTACAAGCAGAACAAGTCATTCCTTTAACTATGTATTGTTCGTTTTTCATATTGCACCTATTTCTTAATAAAAAGTGAAAAATCTGATTCGTTTATTACACGAACATTGTAAACATTTGTTTTTGAATTTACAAAGACAATTTCACATTCATTAATATATTTTGTAATTTTTTTTGCATCAGGTGAAAGTATCACAACACGTTGTTCGTTTTGTTTTGTAACTAGATTCATAAAGCCTTCAATGCCTTGTGCATATCGTTTGAAAGGTTGAACTTTACCAGGGTTTTTGCCTGCACCAAACTTAATTTCCCAAGTAGTAACATTATTGATTTGAACTTCTGAATAACTTGGAATACCTAATAGTTTTATTAAGTATTTTTTATCTTCAATAACAAGTTCAAAATCGTATAAGTTGTTGTTTGATTTTGTTAATTGATGGGGTATACTAGCCTCAGTTAATTTAGCTACAATTTCATTTTCCCAGCCCGTTTTATTTGGCGCAGGAGAAGATAGAATAAAGAATACAACAATTCCTACGACTATTGCTAAAACAATGAAGATAATAATATAAAATAGTGGTTCAGTAAAAATATTTATATAAAACATTTATTCACCTCTTTCTTACATATTATATTATAAAATAAATCTTTAGTCAAAAGATATCACCAAAATTAATCTAAGTCATAGTATAAAATGGTGATACAATGAATATAGTTATAGGTAATCTAAATGATGATATTAAAAGGTTTTTAAGGAAAGAAAAAATTAAATCTCCCACGTTAGTAATAAATAAAATGTGTAATGTAAAATACATAACTAATCCTATTTATGTTTATATTCCTTATGGACGAATTAACAAAGCAGGTCTTTTAGAAAACACAATGGTTCATATTGAAGAACTTATTATTACTACAAATGTAATTAAAATTTATTATGGAGATAAAAGAAATGACGAATTCTTTAAAAGAATAAAAGATATTTACAAAGTAGATGTTGAACGTATTAATATCAGGTAAAAGTAGATTTTACTTGATTTTTTGTAAGTTTTATAGTATAATTAGTTAGAATTTCATAGGAGGACTATTATGGAATATATGGGATTAATCGTTGGGATAGTAATTGGGGCTTTCTTGATTGCTGCTATCGCAATGGAAATTAAAAACAGAAATAAAAAATCTGATCTTTTCACAAACATTGTTATTAGTGTTATGGGAATTGGTTGCAGCATTTATATGATATTTGATACATTTAATACATCTAAGATAGATGGCCAGTTTGATGCATCTTTATTCTTTAAAAACTACATGACATGGCTATATCTTGTAGTAATTCTACTTTCATGTGCTTTCGTTGTGTTATTCTTAACTTTCTATTTAAAAAATAAAGATTTACCTGACCCTACTCCTGAAGAAGTAGAAGAAGAAACTGGGGAAGTTTTAACAGATGAAGAAATCGAAGAAATTTTAGAACAAGAAAATAAAGAAGATTCAAAAGATGCTTTAGAAGAAATTGATTCTGAAGAACAAACGGGCGATGAACCTGAACTTAATATTCTTGAAGAAACTATTAAAGAACATAAAGAAAAAGAATCAACTAAAATTGAAACTAATCAAGAAGTTAAAATTAAAGAAGGATCATCACAAGTTCCTGTAAATCAAAGAAATCCATTCGAGAAAAAATAATCATGATTATAAATCATGATTTTCTTATTTAAAATTTAAAGAAAGGAGTAGTTTATGGACTATCAAGCATTACTAGAAAGACAAAAAAGAATTCGTAACTTTTCAATTATTGCTCATATTGACCATGGGAAAAGTACACTTGCAGATAGAATTTTAGAAAAAACAAAAACACTAGAAGTTCGTGAAATGAAAGAACAAATTCTTGACTCAATGGACTTAGAGCGTGAGCGTGGTATTACAATTAAACTAAATTCAGTTGAACTTGAATATCATGCTAAAGATGGAGAAACATATATTTTTCATTTAATTGATACTCCAGGGCATGTCGACTTTACATATGAAGTGTCAAGATCGCTTGCTGCTTGCGAAGGTGCTGTCTTAGTAGTTGATGCTGCGCAAGGAATTGAAGCTCAAACTCTTGCGAACGTTTATCTTGCAATTGATAATAACCTTGAAATTATTCCTTTAATAAATAAAATTGATTTACCTGCAGCTAATCCTGAAGGCGTAAAGCATGAAATTGAAGAAGTTATTGGACTTGATGCATCTAACGCAGTTTTAGCAAGTGCAAAAGAAGGTATCGGAATTGATGAACTTCTAGAACGAATTGTTGAAGAGGTTCCAGCTCCTACTGGTGATCCTAAAGCTCCACTTGAAGCATTAATTTTTGACTCTTATTATGATCCTTATCGTGGTGTTATTCCACTAATCAGAATTGTAAATGGAACATTAAAACGTGGTGATAAAATTAAAATGATGTCAACAGGCGCAATAGCTGAAGTTGTTGAACTTGGCGTTACGACTCCAAAGGAAAAGAAAAAAGAATTCTTAACTGTTGGTGATGTAGGTTTCCTAGCTGGTGCTATCAAAGATGTTGGTAATGTTCGTGTAGGGGATACTATTACACTTGTTGATAATCCTGCAAATGAACCACTTCCGGGCTATCGTAAATTAAACTCAATGGTATTCTGTGGGTTATATCCGATAGAAGCTAATAAATACAATGATTTAAAAGATGCTTTAGAAAAACTTAAACTTAATGATGCTGCATTAATGTTTGAACCGGAAACTTCACAAGCCCTTGGTTTTGGCTTCCGTGTTGGTTTCTTAGGTTTACTTCATATGGATGTAATTGAAGAACGTCTTGAAAGAGAATTCAAGATTGAACTTATTGCAACAGCTCCAAGTGTTGAGTATCATGTTAAACTAACAAATGGTGAAATGCTTGTTGTTGATAACCCATCAATGCTTCCTGATATGACAAAGGTAAAAGCAATTGAAGAACCGTATATTAATGCAACTATTATGGCTCCTAATGAATATGTTGGCCCAATAATGGAAGTATGCCAAGCAAAAAGAGGTAGCTTTGTAACGATGGAATATATAAGTGAATCTCGTGTTGCAATTCATTACGACATTCCACTTTCGGAAATAGTTTATGATTTCTTTGACAAACTAAAATCTATGACAAAAGGCTATGCATCTTTCGACTATGAACTTGGTGAGTACAAAGAATCTAAACTTGTTAAAATGGACATTTTACTAAATGGCGATAAAGTCGATGCCTTGAGTGCAATTGTTCACAAAGACTTTGCATATGGCAGAGGGAAAGAACTTGTTCATAAACTTAGAAAATTAATACCAAGACAACAATTCGAAATTCCAGTTCAAGCTGCAGTTGGTTCTAAGATTATTGCAAGAGAAGATATTGCCGCACTTCGTAAAGATGTTTTGGCTAAATGTTACGGTGGTGACGTTTCAAGAAAACGTAAGCTATTAGAAAAGCAAAAAGAAGGCAAGAAGAGAATGAAACAAATTGGATCAGTTGAAATTCCTCAAGAAGCCTTCCTAGCTATCTTAAAACTAGATGATTAAAACAAAACTTTTTAAAAGTTTTGTTTTTTTATTTGGAGAAAAAAATAATTTATGGTAAAATATTAATTGGTGATAATATGCGTGGAATTTATATTCATATTCCATTTTGTAGAAAAATATGTAACTATTGTGATTTTTATAAAATGGTTGTTAGCGATAAATTCAAAGAAAAATTTACTGAATATCTTATTAAAGATTTATTGCTAACAAAAGAAAAATTTCAAATAAATAAAATTAATACACTTTATATTGGTGGTGGTACTCCATCGGCTATGCCCCTTATTCTGCTTGAAAAATTGTTTATAAGCCTTGCTGAAGAGTTCGAATTAAATAAACTTGATGAATTCACAATTGAAGTTAATCCAGAAGACATAAATTATGAACTAATTAGTTTATTTAAAAAATATGGAGTAACAAGAATCAGTATTGGTGTTCAAACATTTAATATGAATTGTTATAATATTTTAGGTAGAGTTACTGATTATAATATGTTAAAAGAAAAAATAAAAATATTAAATATTTTAGGCTTTGATAACTATAGTTTTGATTTAATATATGCAGTACCAAATACATCGATTGATGATTTATCGAAAGATTTAGATAAAATATTATCACTTAATCCAAAACACATTTCAACATACTCTTTAATTCTAGAAGAAAGAACTATTCTATCAAAGAAATTAGAACTTGATAAAATAGAATTAATAACAGAAGAACTTGATTTAAAAATGTATGATCATATTGTCAATTACCTAAAGAGATATGGTTTTACAAGATATGAAACAAGTAATTTTTCTAGGGAAGGTTATGAATCAAAACACAATCTCATATATTGGAATTGTGATGAATATTATGGGGTTGGTCCTGCAGCTTCAAGTTTTGTTAATAATTTACGCTTTACAAAAGTTAATGATATAAAAAAATATTATGACTTTATCGATAAAAAAACTGAACCTGTGGTAGAATATGAATATCTTGATAAAAGACGATTTATGGAAGACTGCATTATGCTTGGCTTAAGAAAAACAAAAGGCATTAATGTACCTTTGTTTAATGAAAGGTTTAATACAAACTTATTTAAAGAGTTTAATAAAATAGAAGAACTTATAAACGAAAATTCAATTTTATTCGAAAATGATTTTATTAAGATAAATGAAAAATACACCTATATTTCTAATCACATTATCGGTAAAATATTATTTGGATAGGTGTTTGTTTGAATATTTTAAAGAAAATAAAAATAAATTCGCTTACAAAGTTAATTATTATATTTTTAATAATTTGTTTTGTAATAGGAGTAATGTTTGGGTTTAAAATTAATGTAGATGTTAGTGCTTTAGATAAAGAAACAACAATGTTAGAAAAAACATTAGAATGTTTTATTTTTAATTTTTGGTTTGTCTTTATTTTATGGATTTTAGGAAAAGGTAAAAGTTTTTTTGTAATTGATTTTATTTTGATTTTTCTAAAAAACTTTCTTCTTGGAATTATATTTTGCATTAATTTAAAAGCGCACAATTATTTTAGTTTTTTAAAATATTTTATAATTGATTTATTTTTACTTGAAACACTTTATGGTTATATTTTATATGCGATAATAAAATTTCACTTCGATAAAAATAATAAAATCAAATATGATTTAATAATAATGATCTTACTAATTTGGGTAATAATATATTCGCTTGCTTGCGGTATTATTGGGAGTAAAATATGATAAATTTAATAACTGAATTTTGCCACTATTTAGCTAGTGAAAAAATGCATGAAAAAAATACAATAGACTCATACAAAAATGACTTAGAAAACTATGTTTACTTTTTAGAAAATAAACTTTTAATTGAAGATATTAAACATGTTACAACTGATGATATAAAAAAATATTTAGCTTATATGAAAAAAGTTAAATACTCAGCTTCTACAATGAGTAGAGAATTAAGTAGCATAAAAGCATTCCATAAATTTTTACATTTAGAAGGAATTGTTAAAGAAAATGTTGCAATTGTTATATCAACTCCTAAAAAAGATAAAAAACTTCCAACTGTTTTATCGGTAGAAGAAGTTATGAATATGCTTAATTTATTAAATGATGATGGGCCTTATAATGCAAGAAATCATGCGATGGTTGAAGTGATGTATGCATGTGGACTTCGTGTATCTGAGCTTGTAAATTTAAAGATTTCAGAGCTTCACTTGACATCAAAAATGATTTCAACAACAGGAAAAGGTAGTAAAGAGCGTCTTGTTCCAATTAATGATTATGCATCAAAAATACTAAAAAATTATTTAATCGAGCATCGTCCCAAACTCTTAAAAAAACAAAGTTCACCCTATGTTTTTTTAAATAATTTAGGCGAACCAATTTCAAGACAAAGCTTCTTTAAATTTATAAAAAAACTATGTTTAGATGCAGGGATTGAAAAAGAAATTAGCCCACATACATTAAGACATAGCTTTGCAACTCATTTACTTGAAGCAGGAACTGATCTTAGATTAATTCAAGAAATGCTAGGGCATGAAGATATTTCTACAACACAAATATACACTCACCTAAGCAAACAAAAAATTAAAAACGTTTATAATTCATCTCACCCACGTGGAGGAAAGGCATAATATGAAATTTAAAAGAATTTTTATCATTGTTGCAGATTCAATGGGAATCGGTAATGCACCTGATGCACATCTTTATACAGATAAAGGAGCTAATACTTTTGGTCATATTGCAGACCAATTTAGTGATTTTAAAGTGAGTAATTTAGCATCGCTTGGAATAGGCAATATTTGCCAAAACAAAACAGTAAAAAGTGTTCAAAATCCAAAAGCTGTAATTGCTCGTCTTGAAGAACAAAGTGTAGGCAAAGATACACTTACTGGACATTTTGAAATAATGGGTTTAAAAGTTACTGAACCATATCCATCATTTACAGATACTGGTTTCCCTGATGAATTAATCAAAAAACTTGAAGATTTTAGTTCGCGTAAAGTTATTGGTAATAAAAGCGCAAGTGGAACTGAAATTTTAGTTGAGCTTGGTGAAGAACAACTTAAAACTGGTGCTTTAATTGTTTATACATCAGCTGATTCAGTTTTACAAATTGCTGCAAACGAAGAAATAATCCCTCTTGAAGAACTTTATAAAATCTGTGAATACGCAAGACAAATTACTATCGAAAACAAAGAATGGCAAGTAGGAAGAATTATTGCTCGTCCATTTGTCGGAAAAACAAAAGAAACATTTAAACGTACTACAAACCGTCATGACTATGCTCTTAAACCTTTTGCAAAAACTGCTCTTGATTTTTTACAAGATGCAGGATTTGATACACTTGCTGTTGGTAAAATTTATGATATTTTTGATGGACAAGGTATTTCAAAAACTACTCGTTCAAAATCTAATCATGAAGGTATGGAAATTACAATTAATCATTTAAATGATGATTTTACAGGGATTTGCTTTACAAATTTAGTTGATTTTGACGCTTTATATGGTCACAGAAGAGATTCATTAGGCTATAAAAATGCTATCGAAGAATTTGATATGCAACTTGGAGAATTCATGGAAAAAATGAATGATGATGACTTATTAATTGTAACAGCCGATCATGGTAATGATCCGATTCACCATGGCACTGACCATACTCGTGAGCTTGTACCAATGCTTTGCTATCATAAATCAATTGTTGGTAAAGATCTTGGAACTCTAAAATCATTTGCTTGTATTGCTCAAACGATTTGTGAGAACTTTAATACAGAAAAACCAACTCTTGGAGAAAGCTTCTTAAAAGAATTATAGAATAACAACCCAAACTAAGTTTTTTAGTTTGGGTTTTGATTTTTTAAAAGAGAAGATGGTGTTTAAAAAATTAAACTAAAATAAATAAAAAATACAAAAACACATAAAGATGGTTGAAACTGAAAAACCATCTTTTTTTGATTTGAACTGCTTATTTAAGTATTTATTCAAACTATCGTAAAAACTTTAAAAAACCATCGAATTTAGCCCTCATATGCGCGTTTGAAAACAAAAATGATGAACAACTAATCATTCATTTTATTAAGTAAAACCAATATAAAACTATAAATTCATATAGACATTTAAAAAAATAAAACCAACAATTCATCTAAGCTTAAAA
The DNA here is from genome assembly GCA_904501965.1 of uncultured Bacilli bacterium. Classification (GTDB taxonomy): domain Bacteria; phylum Bacillota_I; class Bacilli_A; order ML615J-28; family CAG-313; genus CAJGCS01. The sequence goes on from CAJGCS010000015.1 coordinate 12,947, forward strand.
ACAACTCAAATTTAATTTTTGTTATTCAAACAATTATTTATTCAAACAACGATTTAAAATCTAGAAAGTATGCTTATTTAGGGCTTATATAAGCGTTTGAAAATAAAAAAGATGAATAACTAATCATTCGTTTTATTAAGTAAAACCAATATAAATAAGTAATAACAATATATTTTACTTTTAATATAACAAAATATAAATGAAGCTTAAAAAGCGGTTAAATTTGATTTTGGCACTTTATATAAATAAATACTTGAAAACACTTTTAAAATCAAAAAATATCCTTGTTTTAAGCCTCATATGAGCGTTTGAAAAGTAAAAAGTAAGATAAATATTCAGCTGGATTTTTTGAGAAAAGGTAAAAAAGATATTTTATAAAAGTTAACGGTTAAAGAAAAAAAAGATCGTGAAGTATAAAAGTGCAAATGTAAATTATCAGGAAGAAAGAAAAGTGAAAAAAACATTCGTAGGATAAAATTAAAAGCTAAATTACGAATATCTGTTAATTCGATTGAACAAATGAAACAAAATGCAGAACACGTTATCCACTCTTAAAAATAGTTATCAACATATTTTATAAAATATATAAATGTATTGAGTTTACTTATATAAATTATTGGT
>CAJGCS010000016.1 GCA_904501965.1 uncultured Bacilli bacterium
TTATATTTTCCCTTATTATCTATTTAACGCATAAGTTACGGTAATGCATTTCCTCATTACACATCAAAGGCCCATTCACTAAAATTTGTTTTAGAAACTTTCACATCAATGGTTTCTTTCTCTAAAAAAACAAAAAATATAGTTACTATTCCTTATCACTTGTTTAACTTATTATATAATATTAAAAATGTTAAGTCAAACAAAACACAAAAAAAGCTAAAAAAAATAAAAAAAGTATTGAATTTATATAAAAAATATGATATAATACAAAATGAGGTGAGACGCATGATACAAATTTATACAACACCAAGTTGTGCTTCTTGTAGAAAAGCGAAAAAATGGTTTGATCAATATAATATTCCATATTCTGAAAAGAATATTTTTAGTATCAAACTTAGTAAAGAAGATATTTTTAGAATGCTTGCAAATAGCGAAAACGGCTTTGAAGATATCATTTCAACTAGATCAAAAATATTTAGAGAAAAGAAACTTGAACCAGAACAAATGAGTGTTCAAGCGCTTGTTAGCTTTATTATTGAATATCCAAGTGTATTAAAACGTCCTATTATTATTAATGAGAATGAACTACAAGTAGGATATAATAATGAAGATATTACTATTTTCTTACCAAAAGAATTACGTAATAGTGAAATATTTAATTCTTTTTCTAAAGGATTAGATGAAGACGAAGAAGCAGAAGATGAAGATGAATAAAAACAATCAACATATAAATGTTGATTGTTTTTTTATTGTCGTGTGAATAGTATAAAAAGCTAAACCTCTATAAACTGTTATTATTAAAAATATGATTGTTTTATTGGTTTTATACTTGCGAGAAATACATATTTTATGTTATAATAGTTATGTATGAAAAGGCTTACATTTCTTGGCCTAAACTATACACGGAGGATAACATGAAAAAGTTTAAAAATCTAATACTTTCATTAGTATTTGTATTTTCTCTAGTTGTACTTGCATCTTGTACAATTATTGATGATACACACATTCACTGTTTTGAAGATGGACATTGTGAATGTGGTGAAATAGAACTTGAACATATTGAAAAAGGTGTTGTAAAAGTTACTTTCTTAGATGAAGAAGGTAATCTTATTGAAACAATTGAAGTTGTTAGTGGCACTTTAATTCCTGAAGTTCAAGATTTAGAAAAAGAAGGATGTAAGTTTGCTGGATGGTTTGATGGCTTAGTTAAATGGGATTTTAAGAAAATGCCTGTTAGCGAATCTATTACATTACAAGCAAGCTTTATCGATAATGCAAAATATGACATAATCTATCAACTTGGTGGTGGTAACTTTGAAGAAGGCGAAATTGTTGAAACAAGTTATGTTTCAGGTATTGGCCTTGCTAAATTACCTACTCCTGTAAGAGAAAACTACATTTTCTTAGGTTGGTATTTAAATGGTGAATTAGTTGATTCAATCAGTGCTTTAAAAATGGGTGCAGTTACTTTAGTAGCTAAATGGGAATCAATCAACTACGAAATCAGTTATGATTTAGCAGGTGGTGAATTCTATGCAGGTGTTAAAGTTCCTGATAACTATGAAGAAGGTGTTGGTTTAGCTGAATTACCAGTTGCAAAAAGAGCATACTACATTTTTGATGGATGGATGCTTGATGGTGAATTAGTTGATAAAATTAGCAAAGATCAACTTGGTGATGTTAAGTTAGTAGCAAAATGGACTCCAGTTGAATATTCAATTGCTTATGATTTAGCAGGTGGTGAATATACTGAAGAACCTACTTTAGCATACAATGTTGAAGAAGAAGTAAAACTTGCTCCTGCAAAACGCGTTGGCTATACTTTCTTAGGATGGTATTTAAACGGCGAATTAGTTGAAAAAATTGAAGTTGGTACTAATGGTAATCTAAACTTAGTTGCAAAATGGCAAGTAAATGAATATACATTAACAATTAATGTAGATGGCGTTAAAGAAGAAGTAGTTTATGATTATAACGAAGCTGTAGTAAAACCTGCAGATCCAACAAAAGTAGGTTATACATTTACAGGATGGGATAAAGAAGTTCCAGCTAATATGCCTGCAAATGATGTTGAAATTGTAGCTAAATGGGAAATTATTGAATATGCTATCTCTTATGATGTAGACTTTAAAGTAGTTTCATCACATGAAGAAATTGTAGATGAATTCCTAAAAGACTACTCTGATTTTGCGAAGACTACTATTACTTCTCCTGAACAATATTGGTCAAATGGATCTAAAACAAACTTCTGGAAAAATGCAGAAATGTATGCTAAATGGTCATGGATTTTCAGATATTTAATTCCAGTAGCACAAGATCAAGATCAATCTACTGAGTACTTAGAAAATATGCTTAAAGATACTCCATCAATTTCAGGATACGCAACACAAAACGTTGCAATCTTCTTGTTAAAAGTTAATAATGATATTTGGAATGAACAATACAAAGCTATTAGTGGTGATTTATCAAGTAAATATACAACAGTTGATTGTACTACTGTTTCATTTGAAAGTTATGCTTCATATTTACCTGAAAGCTTACAACCTGGTGTAGTTAGTTATACTGTTGAAGATGAAGTTACACTTCTTTCAGCTAGAAAAACAGGTTATAAATTCTTAGGTTGGTATGCAGGTGATGAATTAGTTGAAACAATCCAAAAAGGTTCAACTGGTAACTTAACATTAAAACCTAAATGGGAAGCTATAGATTATACAATTACATACGAATTAAATGGCGGTGAACATGTTGGTGAAGTTGTAAGTTCTTACAATATCGAAAATGAAGTTACACTTGGTATTGCAGAAAAAGAAGGCTACAAATTCGTAGGATGGTATGTAGGTGAAGAATTAGTTGAAACAATCGAAAAAGGTTCAACTGGAAACATTACACTTATTGCAAAATGGAATGCAGTTGATTATAGAATCACTTACGATGCAGATGGTGGAGATGTTGACCCTGGAATCTTAACATATGATCAAATTGCAACTGGATTCTTAGCTGACTTTAACAAATATGCTGGATCTTCACATACTGCAGATGTATTTGCATCATCATCTGCTACAAGCGTTAAAACTGCTTTAGCAAATGCAGAAATGCTTGCTAAGTGGAAATGGTACTTTGAATTTATTCTTGAAGATTTAAAATCAATCCATGGTGAAAATCCTAGAACAGAAGTTTCAGATACATATAAATTATTAGAACAATTAATTAATGGTGATACAACTGCTATTAAGCAAGCAGGCGCTCCAGGGCCTAATGGTAGAACTTTAATTAGATACTATACTGGTGGTATGTTGCAAAAAATTAAAGGTTCTAATGGTAATGCAACATTTACAGGATTTGCCGCTGACTTCTCTGATGTTGCTCGTCAAGACGCATTAGTGATTGCTGCAAACCATAATTATTACTATAACATTGAAGAAAGTAAAACATTATTAACACCTACAAAAGCTGGTTACAGCTTTGCTGGTTGGTATAATGGTGATGTTAAGGTTGAATCAATAGTTGAAGGTACTTGTGGCGATATTACACTTAAAGCTCATTGGAGTGTTGTTGAATATACTATTTCTTACAACTTAAGTGGTGGTAATCATGATGCAACTCCTACAACAAAATATACTATTTTAGATAAAGTTGACTTAGGAACAGCTACAAGAAGAGGATATCAATTCTTAGGTTGGTTATTAAATGGTGAATTAGTAACTGAAATTAAAGCGGGTACAACTGGTAACTTAGAACTTGTTGCAAGTTGGGAATACCAAGGTGTTAAATCACCTATTAATTATGAATTATCTGAAGGTGAATGGCCTACAGATTATGAAGTTCCTACAACTTACGATGAAGGTGTTGGATTAGATTTATCAACAGTTATTCCTGTAAGAAAAGGTTACACATTTGCTGGATGGACATTAAATGGTACTCAAGTTACTAAGATTTCTGAAGAACAAATCGACGCTGTTACATTAACTGCAACATGGAACATAAATACTTATACAATTACTTACGTTCTTAATGATGGAAATGAAGATCATGGTAATGTAACATCTTATACAATTATTACTGATACAATCGTATTAGCTGATGCTACTCGTAGTGGATATGACTTCTTAGGATGGTTTGATGGTGAAACTAAGGTTGAATCAATTGAAAAAGGTACAATTGGTAATTTAACTTTAACTGCTAAATGGGAAATATCAAGTTATACAATCTCATACGATCTTAATGGTGGTGAATTTATCTATAGTGAATACGCTGAAAATGTTGAAGCACTTAAGGCATTCACATTAACAAATTACAAGAAATTTACTTCTGATGGTTCTCAAGCAGCTTTACATACTTCAACTAGAGTTTACTGGAAACATATGGCATTAAAAGAAACTTCTCTTGAAAATGTATATGAAATTGTTGAATTCCATTCAGATGCTGGTACAATTACTTTAACAAGTGATTATGATTTAATCGTAGTATGGCATGAAAACTTGGCAGATGCAGACTCTCGTGCAGCATTAAACGCAATGTATAATGTTCAAAGTAGTTATCTTGGTGATTATGTTGTATTTGAAAGCATTCCAACAGAAGCTACAAATAGTACAGTTATTAATGCAAAAGTTTATGATGCAAAAGATTTAACTATTTATGAAAAAGCAGATTCGTATAAACCTGGTAGTGAATTTGATTTAATTGCAGCTTCTAAACCTGGTTATACATTTGTTGGATGGACAACACAATCTAATGAAGTAATTACATCTATTACTGAAAATCAAAAAGGTAATTTAGAATTAACAGCTAAATACGAAGTAAATACTTATAAAATTACGTATGATCTAGTCGGTGGATCATTTGGACCTGCATATGAATCTAGAGAAGATATGGTTGATGATTTCTTAAAAGATGCAATGACATTATATGGTATTACCGGAAATAAACCTGATGGTATGGTTAAAGGAACTGGCGATACAACAATTGGTTTCTCAAATATGTTTGAAGCTAGTGGAATTTATAATATTTTCACTGATGCTAATTATGCTTCAAAATGGGCATGGTTAAAAGCTTATGTTATTGAAGCATCAACTGATTCATCTACTAAATCTTATTTAGCGGACGGTAATAACGCTTATTGGAGATATTCATTAGGCGCATTCCTATTCCAAGAACAACGTACTTCTTGGCCTAAATCAGAGGACTTTACAGTTAATGAAAAAGCAAATGGTTTCTGGGGCACTTATGTTACTAAACTTGTTAACTCATATACAACTGGTGCAACAGTAACATTACCAGAACCTACTAAAGATGGAGTTGAATTTGCTGGATGGTATGATGGAACTAAAATTATTGATAATCCTGCAACTTTAACATATGGAGATATTGAATTAACTGCAAGATGGATTGAAAAATATTCAATCGCATTTAATTCAGAAGATATTAAATATTATGCAAATCGTGATGCATTAGTACAAGACTTTATAACTGATGCAAAAGCATGGTCTGGTAAGACTGGGTCAGCTGTAGATATGGTTTCATTTGCAACTACATTCCCAGCTATTTATGGTTTCTTCTCAGATGCAACATATGGTGCAAAATGGTCTTGGTTAAAAGCATATATTTTAGATGCAACTCAAGAATCTACTGAACTTAATGGTGTAAATACAAAAGAACAATTATTAGCTGGTACAGAAGCATTCTGGAGATATTCATTAGGTGCATTCTTATTCCAAGAACAACGTACTACATGGCCAGTGTCAGAAGACTTTACAGTTGATTCAAGCGCTAATGGTTTCTGGGGTGTTTATGCAACTAATATTAATAGTTATTTATCAGGTTCAAAAATGGATTTACCTACCCCTACAAAAGAAGGATATGTCTTTAAAGGATGGGTTGATCAAAATAGTAATATAATTACTGAAATTTCTGAATCAACATATGGAAATTTAACATTAACAGCTAGTTGGGGAAAAGCAAATATGTATATTGATAATGTTCCTTATGAAACTTTATCTGATGCATTAGCAGCAGCTAAAGAAGGAGATACAATTACATTATTAGCACAAAACTATAATGAATCAATTGTGATTACTACTAGTGGCATTACATTAACTGGTGTTACTGTTGATGGAAACATTTCAACACTTCAATCAATTTCAATTAATGCATCAAATGTAAAAGTTGAAAACATTAAATTAACTGCTATTCAAGCATTTGAAATTAAAGGTGGATCTAACATAACAATTGATGGATGTCAAATGGGTGCTACTCCTAGTGCAAATGAGCAATCTGTAATTCTAATCAGTGGTGCAGTTAATGGATTTAATTTATTAAATTCAACAATTATTGAAACATCTTCAAGAACACATTATCGTGCTATTTACTCAACAGTATTAGTTACAAATGCAACAATTACAGGAAATACATTTAAACAAGATTGTGCATCAAGTGTATATATTGATTGTATTAGATTACAAAAATTAGCTGGTACAATTGATATTTCTAATAATAAATTTGATTGGGCTGGTGCTAATTTCACAATTTTCTTAGGATCATCAAGTGTTGCTGCTAACACTACAGTTAATATTAATCATAATGAATTTAGTAGTGCTAATACTGCAAGTGGTATTGCAGTACGTAATACAAATGCATCAACAACAGTTAATGTTATTGGTAACTCATTTGATAATGTTGGTGGAAATGTTGTCCAAGTAAGAGGATCATCATCTTCAGACACTACAACAGCTACAACAGTTAATATGAATAATAATGCATTCAATAATACATCTTCAAAGCTATCATTTGCAATATCAACTTCAAAATTAACAGTTGATGGAAACTATTTCTATACTTCAGTAAATTGGAGCGGCGGGGTTGTAACAGGTACTGCAACTAATAATGCTGCATCAGCAGAAGAAGCATTAGAAGGTTCAAAATAAATGATAAAGTAATTTGTAGTGAATACATTATACTAAGAATACTTATTTGATAGAAAAAAGTCCTTGTCATTTGACAAGGACTTTTATATCTTTCTTCTAAGTGCATCGTATGCTCTTTGAATTTTTGCTTGTGATTTTTTATATGCAATACCAAAACCTTTAACTAAAGTTACGAACTCACGTTTACCTTCTTCATAAGATGAAGCTTCATATTCAAGTTCATAGTCTGTAGTATCTACATATGTACATTTATCGATTGAAAGTTTTCCATTTGAATAAGGAAAAGTAATTCTAAATGTAGTAAGCGTCATATAGTTTTTTACAAGTTGTTCTTTAATAACTTCAGAAAGAGCAGTGTTAATATCTTCAGATGGAATAATACCTGTTTCTAAGAAGCTATTAAATTGTTCTTCAGTTAATACTTCATTGATTTCTTGAAGAGCATAACCTCTTTTTCTTTTTAAAGTTAACTCATATTTATCACGTTTACGAACTCTTAAACCAATTTTAGATGCTTTAAGTGTAAAACGAGATGTGTCAAAATAATAGTTTGTTTGAGTATTACTGTGTTCATCTTTAAACATTTCAGCTAGTTTATCGTATTCTTTTTTTGAAAGTAATGTTTTAAATGTATATTCATTTGTTGTATTAGACATATAATTATACCTCTTTTATACTTCTATCGATTTACTAGTAATATTATACACTAAAATGTTATAAAATCAAGAAAAATGATAAAGAAAGAAATAGTTGTTTTTGGTAGAGAAAATACATAAAAAATGGTATAATATAAATAGGTGATAAAATGATTAATTATAATGAGAATTTTAACTGGAGTGAATTCTTACAACCTTATGAACTTGCGGTTGAAGGATTTATTCTAAAAATTGAAGGTATAAAAAAACAATACCATATGAAAAAAATGTACTGTCCGATTGAAATCGTTTCTGGACGTGTAAAATCTCCAAAGAGTATTATTGATAAGGCAACAAGAATGAATGTTCCATATAACTATTTAGATGAACGTCTTTATGATATTGGTGGAATTAGAATTACTTGTAAATATATAGAAGATGTATATTTAGTTGCTGAAATGATTAAAAACAGACACGATATTACGCTTTTAGAAGTACGTGACTATATTAAGAATGTTAAACCATCTGGATACCGAAGCTTACATCTAATTACTGAATATAATGTTGAAACAGTAGATGGATCACAAACACTTCGTTTAGAGTTTCAAATAAGAACTCACTCTATGCACTTTTGGGCAAGTATTGAACATTCATTAAAATACAAATATCAAAAGCAAATACCTGCTGAAATTAAAGAACGTTTAGTTCGTGCTTCTGAAACAGGAGCAAGACTTGATAATGAGATGTCAAGTATTAAAGCTATTATGGCTGAACTTGAAGCACTTGGCGTTGGTGAATCTAATATTGATGATAGCTTAGAAGATGAAGTAACAATCAATAACTTTAAGCGCTGGTAATAATATGATATTTCGATATAATATAGAAGAAACAATTAGAGTAAAGGATTACTTTAAGAAAATTCACCTTCCAAGTAATGTTATTACTGATGTAAAGGAAAGAGGCCAAATTCTAGTAAATGATCAAAATGTTACAAATGCTTATCTTATGCATGAAGGTGATCTTTTAGAAGTTGTATTTCCTCCAACTCATCAAGGAGAAAATATTATAAGTATAAAAGGTGATTTTGAAATTGTATATGAAGATTCATATTTGCTTGTTATTAATAAAGAAAGTGGTATTGCAACAATACCAACAAGAAAACATTACGAAAACTCACTTGCAAACTATGTTATGAGCTATTACAAAAGAATGGGCATTGAAGCAAACATTCATTTTGTAAGTAGACTTGATGCTCCAACAAGTGGTCTTATTATGCTTGCAAAAAATAGTTATATTTTAACGCTTTTAAAAGATGCCGGAATTATAAAAAAATATATGCTCGAAGTTATCGGGCATATGGATAAGACTAATGGGATAATTGAATGTGGCATAATAAAAGAAGAAGGTAGCATAATTAAACGCACAATTACAAACGAATTTATAAATAGTAAAACAATATATGAGGTTAAAGGAGAAAACAAAAAAAATTCACTTGTTCTTGCTACCTTATGTACTGGAAAAACGCATCAGCTTAGATTACATTTTTCTTCAAGTGGATGTCCTATTGTAGGGGATGAACTATATGGGACAAAAACTAAGGATGGTATCTTACATTTACATAGTTGCTATTTAGAATTTGTTCATCCTATTACAAAAGAAAAGATTATTCTTAAATCAAGTCCTAATTGGTTAATACCTGATTGGGAAAGTATAGAAATTTAAATACTATAGTAAAGCGATTAATCGCTTTACTTTTTTATTCTAATATTTTATCAATTATTCCATAGTCTAAAGCTTCAACAGCATCTAAATAATAATCACGTTCTACATCTTTTTCTATTTTTGAAAGAGGTTGATTTGTATTCTTAGATAGAATTTCATTTAACACTTTTTTAGTTTTAATAATATCTTCTGCAACAATCATGATGTCAGTTGCTTGACCTTTAGCTCCGCCAAGAGGTTGATGAATCATTACTTTTGTGTTTGGAAGTACTGCACGTTTACCTTTAGTTCCTGATGAAAGTAAGAATGCACCCATGCTTGCACACATACCCATGCCAATAGTATATATATCACACTCAACATAATTCATCGTATCATAGATTGCAAGACCGCTAGAAACAAGACCACCAGGAGAATTTATATAAATATAGATATCTTTTTTCTTATCAATACTTGCAAGAAACAATATTTGAGCAATAACGCTTGCGCTTGTTAAATCGTTGATTTCACCAAAGATTAAAATGATTCTATCTTCTAAAAGACGAGAGTAAATATCATAGCTTCTTTCACCTTTAGATGTTTGTTCAATTACAACTGGTGTTAAATTAAGTGAATTATTAAACATAAATTACCATCCTTTCGCATATATTATACAATATTGAAAACGCATAATTTGTCACAATTTGTATGTGAAAACACAAATTTTTAAAAAAGTTTTGAATATCTTAATGTAGGAGGTGAAAATATGGAAATGATGAATAACAATATGTTTAATAATAATGGTTGTCCAAAAGATTGTCCTCCAACATATACAGAATGTAAACCAATTGAATCATGTTCAAAACAAGTAGTAAATCAATATCATATTACAAAACAACCATATGTTCATACTTTTGTAACAGAAGTAGTACATCATCATATTTTACAAAATGAATTTATTCCACGTTATGTAACTTGTGAAAAACATGTTAATGAACCTACACAAAATACATGTGGTAATTTAAATAATAATTAATGGTAAAATTTCACAGCTAACAGGCTGTGATTTTTTATTAACGTTTTTCTATTTACATTTTAGAAACTTTATGATAAAATATGTATGATATAATAATACGTTGATAGGGAGTAGTAAATACTTTAAACATGTTATTTAGGGAGAGTAAGTCGCGACTGAAAGCTTACTTATAATATGAGTATTGAATTCACCCTGGAGTGGTCCTAAAAAAACCCGTATTCCTGCGTTAAAGGGTAATCGAGAAAGTAAGTAATTTATTTACTTTGAAATAAGGTGGTACCACGTGCTATTAGAAAATGTTCGTCCTTAAAAAACAATTGTTAGTTTTTTAAGGTTTTTTATTTTTGGAGGAAATTATTTATGATGCAAAAATTACAAAGTATTTTAACAGAAGCTAAAGAAAAAATTGCTCTTGTTCAAAATCAAAATGAATTAAATGAAACTCGTGCATTCTACATGGGGAAGAAAAGCCCTCTTGGTGAAATTTTAAAACAAATGGGTAGTTTATCAATTGAAGAAAAGAAAACACTTGGTTCTTATGCTAACCAAGTAAAACAAGAAATTGAAGCTTGTGCTACAGCTAAACGTAAAGAAATTGAAAAGCTTGAAACTCTTAAACGTTTAGAAAAAGAACGTATTGATATTAGTCTTCCTGGTAAAGATTTTAAGGTTGGCAACAAACATCCACTTACTCAAGTTATTGAAGAAGTTGAAGATATCTTTATTGGTATGGGATATAATATTGCAGAAGGACCTGAAGTAGAAGAAGATGTTTATAACTTTGAAATGTTAAACGTACCTAAAGGTCACCCTGCTCGTGATATGCAAGATTCATTCTATATTACAGAAAACTTACTTGTTCGTACACAAACATCTCCTGTTCAAGTACGTACAATGTTAAAAGCACATGGTGAACCTATTAAAATCTTATGTCCTGGTAAGACATATCGCCGCGATGATGATGATGCAACACATTCACATCAATTTATGCAATTCGAAGGTTTAGTAGTTGATAAACACATCACTATGTCAGATTTAAAAGGAACACTTAGTTTATTTGCTCAAAAGATGTTTGGTGAAAATAGAAGTGTTAGATTTAGACCATCATACTTCCCATTCACAGAACCAAGTGTAGAAGTTGACGTTAGCTGCTTTAAATGTGGAGGAAAGGGTTGTCCTTTATGTAAACAAAATGGTTGGATTGAAGTATTAGGTGCTGGTATGGTTCATCCAAATGTATTAAGAGGTGCTGGATACGATCCTGAGGTTTACCGTGGATTTGCATTTGGTATCGGTATTGAAAGAGTTACAATGTTACGTTATGGTGTTGATGACATACGTAATTTCTATATAAATGATAAACGTTTCATCAAACAATTTAAAGGTGAGTAATATGAAAGTATCTTATAATTGGTTAAAAGAATTAGTAAATTTAAATGTAAGTGGTGAATGCCTTGCAAAAGAAATGTCTTTATATTCAATTGAAGTAGAAGAAGACTATAAAATGGTTAATGCAACAAACCTTGTTGTTGGCCATGTATTAACAAGACGTGCTCATGAAAACTCAGACCATTTATCTGTATGCGAAGTAGATCTTGGCGACCATGTAGATCAAATAGTTTGTGGCGCTCCAAACGTAGCTGCAGGACAAAAAGTTATCGTTGCAGTACCTGGTGCAAAACTTCCTGGTATTGAAATCAAAAAATCTGTTATTCGTGGCGTAGAATCAAATGGTATGATTTGTTCATTAGCTGAACTTGGTATTGAAAATAAATATATTCCTGAAGAATTTGCTCATGGAATCTATGTTTTAGGTAGTGATGCAAAACCAGGTATGAATGCCCTTGAATATTTAGGGTATGATGACTATCTAATTGAACTTGGTCTTACTCCAAATAGAATGGATTTATTATCAATGCTAGGTGTTGCAAAAGATGTTAATGCAATGTATCGTCTTGGTTTAAAAGAATTACCTTGTGAGTTTACTGAAGTAGAAAAAGAAACAAAAGATGTAATCGATGTAGAGATTAATACAGAAGACTGCTTTAGTTATTATGCAAGATGTGTAGAAGATGTTGTAATTAAAGACTCTCCTGCATATATTAAAGCAAGACTTATAGCTTCAGGCATTCGTCCAATCAATAACGTTGTTGACATTACTAACTATGTTTTAATGTTATTTGGTCAACCTTTACATGCATTTGATAAAGATATGCTTGGTAGTAAAATCATCGTAAGAAACGCATGTGCAGGTGAAGTAACAACAACACTTGATGATATCGAAAGAAAACTAGAAGAAAATGATATTGTAATTACGGATAATACTGTAGAAGGCGGAAGAGTAGTTTGCCTTGGTGGTGTAATGGGATGTTCTAATACTGAAGTTACAAAAAATACTAAAAACATCATTTTAGAATCAGCAGTATTTAGACCAATCAATATTCGTAAAACATCAAGTCGTCTTGGTTTAAGAAGTGAATCAAGTGTACGTTTTGAACGTGGTGTTGATTTAAATAACTCTCTTAATGCCGTAAACTATGCATGTTATTTACTTGAAAAATATGCAGATGCAAAAGTACTAAAAGGATATGTTCATAAGGGCGTAAGTCATATTGATGATAAA